>NZ_JAJDML010000030.1:0-47577 GCF_020594215.1 Blautia sp. DFI.1.216 | reverse complement strand
AATTCCGGCACCATTCGTAGAACTAGCAGTTACAGAACTACTATTAATGGTAATATCACTGACACTGTCAGCGCCGTAACCGCCGCCACCAATTCCGGCACCATTCGTAGAACTAGCAGTTACAGAACTACTATTAATGGTAATACCACTGACACTGCTAGCGCCGTAACCGCCGCCACCAATTCCGGCACCATCCGTAGAACTAGCAGTTACAGAACTACTATTAATGATAATATCACTGACACTGCCAGCGCGTTGCTTGCTGCCACCAATTCCAGCACCATACTTAGAACTAGCAATTACAGAACAACTATCAATAATAATATTACTGCAAGAGACGGAGCCGTAAAAGCCGCCACCAATTCCGGCGCTATCCCCATCGATACTACGAGCATTTAAGATTCCTGCAGTAGCATCTGAATTATTGGTTTTTATTATAAGCCGAGCTTTGTTATCTTTCTGTAAACCGGCATAATAGTTATTCTTTGTTATAAGACTATTTGTGCCTGTTAAATGGATAGTGACTGTAGCTTCAACATTAAGATTTATTCGCAGTGCCGGACCAGCAGATGTATTGATATTTACTTTATTAAGATAAATGTTGATGCTGTCTTTCGCTGAAATTTTCTTTCCATCAACCACAATTCTATTTCCTGTTTCCCGGCTACATGTGAATTTGTAATCTCCTGCCGAACTTATAGTATAAACTCCGTTCATAACCTTATCGTTATCAGCTAAATCAATTTCTCCAGCTTGTTCATTTTCCGCAGCAGCCATTGCCTCATCGGGGGCATCATTAAATTCAGGAACCTCGTCTGAACTGAATACAGACAGTTCCTCATCTGTCTCTCCTGCCGCTTCCAGCTCCTCATTGGTAAAAATCTCCGGAGTTTCTTCCTCAGACACTACATCCTGATTTCCGGAAGTAAATTCTTCCGCAAATATGGTCTGAAGGGGCATATTTGTAGAACACAGTGCAAGTGCCAGCATCCCGGCTAATAATTTTTTCCTCATACTTTTCACCTTTTCCTTTCTTTATACATGATTTTCTGCATCCTGACTCTTTTGTCCTTTTTTTCTGAATTTGATACATAATGCGGTAATCACGACTGCCACCGTAAAGGAAATGACAGCCACCAACACATAACCGCCTGCGTCCTCATGAAGCAGGATTGTGCCGTACATTCCCGTAACGTTTATTGGCTTGTTTTGCATTATCCCCATTGCTCCCACAAGAGACAGGAATAACAGGGTACACAGAACAGACAGCCGGCAGACTGTGCGCCGCTCCTGGCGGCGGTGATATTCATACATTCGCTTTTTTACCAATTCGATACGCTCTTCTGTATCGTACATGCCTTCCAACCTCCTTCCACAAAAACAGTCTTAAAAGTCTTTCACTTATATAGGTACAAAAAAAGCGAAAAACTCTCACCTGAAAATCAAATTATTTCAAAAAAATTTGAGAGCTGCCGAAACAGCTCCCAAAAGAGGAAAAAACAGGTTATATTATTGTATCGAACTGCGGGAGATCAGTTTTCCCGCTGTCAGGATCAGTACAGGCAGCAGATAAGCAATATACTGTGCTGCACTGCCATAGGCGATCAGAAGATTATAAATTGCGTGAAAAGTGATTGCTGCTCCCAGCAGACCGCAGGTTCCGGCAATCTTCAGCCATGTTCTCTGCCACACATATGCAAGTCCACCGCCGACAATAGCCCCACAGATCACGTGCATGGCTCCTGTCCCAATACCCCGGAAGAAAATAAAAGAAAAATGACCGGCTCCGTTTTGTATCAGATAGCAGACGTTTTCAAATGTGGCAAAGGAAAGAGCTGTGATCACGGCTGCATTTTTGATCTGCTCCGCTTTCGGCTCAAATATCAGCAGATAAAAGAGCAGTGGCAGAAGTTTCATCACTTCCTCCACCACCGGGGCGATCTCTGTGGTAGCTGCAAAGGTGTCCGCTTTATAAAGTGCAACGAAAAAGGTGTTGATGTAAGCGGAAAGCAGACAGGCACCCATCCCGGCAAAGCAGAACAGAAAGAATTTTCTCTGCCGCTTTCCCATGCACAGAGCAGCGATCAGCAGGGGTGAGGCCATGCAAAGAAATACGTTTTCAATATATGTCATACCTGCACCGCCTTTCCTGTGGCTGGCAGCAGTGCAAACAGACAGCCTGTAAGCAGAAGATCAAACCAGCAATAGGGAGCGGAAATGGAATAGCCCGGCCACAGGCAGCCGGAGATCCAAAGGACATACTCCACCGCCACATAGCACAGTACCCCAATGTGGAAATACCGCATCTTACACGCTGTTCCCGTCTGTATCTGCGCATAGGCAAGACCCCGGATGGAATGATAAGAAACAACGATCATCATGCCACACCAGAGCAGATTGGAGAGAACATCCCCAAAGGTACAGTAAAACACACAAAGCGGAACACCGATCAAAGGGGCAATCAGGGCTTTTCCTGTCAAAAATCTTCTTTCCCCATCAGAAGAAAGGGTGTATTGCAGAAGATGAAGGAAAATCACACTGGATACCCAGCCAAACTCTGACACATAAAAGACCTGTGGTGTTTCAGAAAACAAAAGCAGATACAGCGTCCAGTAAAGAGAGCCGAGGGCAAAGCAGCCATAAAAGCAGGTCAGAAGAAAATATGCCTGTTTTCGATCTTTCAGATACCGAATGCCACTCATACAAAAGCCCAGCATGGTAACAGCAATTTGAAAAAAGTTACTGAACAGTTCCATCCCCATTGTCCTCCTTTTTCATCTCTGTCTGCTCCTCTTTATTCAGCTGACGGATGCGGAAGCACAGAACAGTCACGCACACGCCGAGAATAAAAGCCAGCAGTCCGATCACCATATATCCCAGTGCGGTGCTGCCGCCCAAAATCGTTGCCGCAGTTTCAAAGCCTGAAGAAGTACCGGGTTCAATCTGTCCGACAATACCGGGCATGGCAAAGGAAACCCCAACGATCACTGCAAAACATGCCGCTATACAGACAGCAGAGACAATCCGTCTGCGCCGCATTCTCTGCTGTTGTTCTTTTTTTGCAATACGCCGTTTTATCTCTGCAATCCGTTCCTCATTTTTCAGCATTTGCAATACCCTCCCGTTTCAATAATCCGCGTAAACGTTCTTTTCCCCGATACACCATATTTGTGATCTGCTTTACACTTTTCCCCATGACCTTAGCTGCCTGTTGATAGCTCATGCCCTCAAAATAGGTCAGATAAAGAGCCTCCCTATAATCTGGATTTAACTCGTCCATGCAGAGATGCAGGATCTGATTCCGTTCTTTTGTGCGGACGATCTCCTCCACCAGCGTTTGTGCCTCCGGTTCTCTGGCCAGGTCGTCAAGACTGAAGAAAATCCGCCGTCTGCTTTTGTGGCGCAAAGCCATGTGCCGTGCTGCTTTATAGAGGTAAGCCTTAAAACATCCATCCCGGATGCGGGGCTTTTTCGTAAACAACCAGGAAAAGGTTTCCATCATTAAATCCTCCGCTTCATGGACGTCATGCAGATAACCATCGATGTATAAGGTCAGCGGGTCGCCGTATTTTTTTATTAATAGTTCAAGTCCTATCTCATCACCGCACAGATATTGCCCATAAAGTTCTTCATCAGTGACCATATCGTTCTTCCTTTCCAAGTATTACTCCTCTATTGTCAGATGAAAGCTCCAGGTTCGTGAATCATTTTTGTCTGCGAAGACATACAACATGTCAGGAGAAATCCCTGATAAAAAAATAACCAGAGCCTAAGCTCTGGTTAAATTCTCACTATTTTGTAGCAGCCAGTACGGGAATCGAACCCGTGTTTTCGCCGTGAGAGGGCGACGTCTTAACCCCTTGACCAACTGGCCATTTGTTTATCTGTCGTTTGCTCTTCGCTGTCGACTCGTTTAATATACACCATCTTTTTCTAAAATGCAAGTACTTTTTTAAAAAAATTTCAATTTTTTTATTTTTCTCGAATTTTTCGTTCAAAAAGCCCTGTATTTATGCGGTTTTTGCCACAAAAAAATTTTTATTTTTTTGTCCCAGAGAAGAAATGCCATGGCAGCTCCACCGCTTTCCATGGCATTTCCCAGTTATTTATTTCTGTTTCTGACTGTTTCTTATTCCTCTATATCCTCCGCAGGCTCTGCTGGAATGAATACGCGGGATTTCTTTTCTTCGTGTTTATGAAGTGCTGCTTTCTCAGTTGCCTCAATACAGAATTCCATCTGAGAGTTAATCTGGGCTTTGCCTCGTTTATCCGGCTTCACATAAGTTCCATCCGGCTGCAGGATATGAGCTTTTACATTATCCTTAAACTCCAGATCAAGTACATGCTCCAGCTCTTTCTTAATCTTCTCATCTTCCACAGGGAAAACAATCTCTACCCTGCGGTCAAGGTTACGCGGCATCCAATCCGCACTTCCCATATAGATTTCCGGGTTTCCGCCGTTTTCAAAATAGAAAATACGACTATGCTCCAGAAATTCCCCTACAATAGAACGGACATGAATATTCTCACTGATTCCCGGCACTCCTACTTTCAGACAGCAGATACCCCTTACCAGAAGCTCCACCTGAACTCCGCAGGAAGATGCATAATACAATCCAGCAATAATCTTCGGATCACAGAGAGAATTCATCTTTGCGCGGATTAACGCCGGAAGTCCTTTCTTCGCATTCTCTGCCTCACGTTCAATCAGGCTTAAGAACCTGTCCTTCATCCAGATTGGTGCTACGATCAGCTTATTCCAGCTTTTCGGTTCAGAATATCCAGAGAGCATGTTAAATACTGCTGTTGCATCTTCACCAAAACGTTCATCGCAGGTAAAGATACCGCAGTCTGTATAGAGTTTGGCAGTGGAATCATTGTAGTTTCCGGTTGCCAGATGCACATAACGGCGGATTCCTGTCTCTTCCCTGCGCACAACCAGTGTGATCTTGCTGTGTGTCTTAAGGCCTACCAGACCATAAATTACATGACATCCTGCCTTCTCCAGCTTCTTCGCCCATACAATATTATTTTCTTCATCAAAACGTGCTTTCAGCTCTACCAGCACGGAAACCTGTTTGCCGTTTTCTGCTGCCTGCGCAAGGGCAGCAATGATCGGTGAATTGCCGCTGACACGATACAGAGTCTGTTTAATAGCCAGAACATCCGGATCTTTTGCTGCCTGACGTACGAAATTTACAACAGGATCGAAGCTCATATAAGGATGATGCAGGAATACATCGCCCTCACGTATCACCTGGAAAATATCCTTCTCATTCTGAAATTCCGGTACAGGTGCCGGCTGATATCTCGGTGTCTTGTAAGCATCAAAGCCATCCGCGCCATATACTTTCATAAGCATGGTAAGATCCAGAGGTCCGTTTATCTCAAAAATATCTGCCTCTTTGATGTCAAATTCCGTTTTCAGAATCTTCAGCAGGCGTTCATCCATCTTATCCTCTACTTCCAGACGGATAACCTCACCCCACTGACGTTTCTTTAACTGACGCTGGATCTCCACCAGCAGATCCTCTGCCTCATCTTCATCGATGGTAAGATCCGCATTACGCATAATACGGTAAGGATGGGCACATATCACATCATAACTCAGGAAAAGTTTGTCAATATTTCTTTCAATAATCTCTTCCAGCAGGATCACTGTGGTATCTCCATCCTTCTTTGACGGAATCTGCACCACCCTTGGAAGCACAGACGGAACCTGCACTGTAGCAAACAGAAGTTCTCCTGTTTTATCCTTTTTGTTGAGTTTATCACTCTTCTCCTTCTTGGAGATCAGCGCACCGATATTTAATGTCTTGTTTCTGATCAGCGGAAACGGTCTGGAAGAATCCATCGCCATCGGTGTAAGTACCGGATATACATTATCCTCAAAGTATCTGTCTACAAATACACTCTGTGCTTCTGTAAGATTCTCATGGGCTGCCACCAGGTGCATTCCGGCTTTCTCAAGCGCAGGGATCAGAGAACGGTTCAGTGTATTATACTGTACATGAACCAGTTCATGGGTACGGACACTGATTTCTTTCAACTGTTCTTTAGCTGTCATTCCTGCAATGTCTGTTTTATGATATCCTGCATGTACCTGATCCTTAAGAGACGCCACACGCACCATAAAGAATTCATCCAGATTGGATGCGGTAATGCTTAAGAACTTCAGTCTGTCAAACAAAGGAAGATTTTTATCTCTTGCTTCACTCAGAACACGCTCATCAAATTTGAGCCAGCTCAGCTCGCGATTCACGAAATATTCTTTCTTTTCAAATTTTTCAAAGTCCATAAGTTCATCCTCCTTTACGCTCTGCCCTTGCGTCTGAGAACCAGACGAATGCCAAATACTTCTTCAAAAAATGCCTCTTTATCTTTCAGCAGTCCCAGTTCCAGGGAAATGTCCTGTGCAGAATCCACGATCATCTGCAGTTCTCTGTCTTTGAGCACTGCTTTGATTCCTTTTACTTTCTGATAATGACTTCTGTCCATGGCATTCGCCAGACGAAGGATTGCAGTCATCTTTACCACCTTGATATAGCTCTCTCTGTCTATAGCGATTCCCATACTGTAAAGTTCATCGTAATAAACAAACGCAGAATTATTGAATCTGACCGCACATGCGATCATCTGGCGCTCCATAGAGGACAGACCAATAATATCTGTAGACATAATAATCTGATAGGAACACTCGGAAACCTTTTCCATGCTGATATATTTGCCACAATCATGAAGCAGTGCCGCGATCTGCAGTAACAGACGCTCTCTTGTTCCCATACCATGAACCTTCTTCATACTGTCAAAGATATTCAGGCAAAGATTCATAGTTCCCTGGATATGGCTCTTACTGCTGGAATAGCGTTTCGCAATGTTCTTTGATGTAACCAGAATGTCATTCTCAAAATTGTGGACACTTTTGAGAAATTTTTTCTTCTCTGCAAAATCATAGGCAATTCCATCCAGCAGGGAAACACCTGGTGCCCAGAGAGACTCTGCATTGAAAATATCAATAAAATTTCTGCACACTACCATGGTCGGCACAACAAGGGATGCATATTCCGGATCAATCTCCATCTCCTGTGCCAGCAGGTCAACAGATTTTCCAACTGTATCCTCATAGCGTTTCATAAACTCTTCCCTTGTAATGATCCTGTCTTCCATTTCCTCCTGGAAGATCATATCTGTAATAAAATCTCCCATCAGGATCACATTCCTGATATCCTTATCCTTCAGATACAGACGCTGAAAGCTCATCAGGTCATTTCGGATAAATTCCTCAACCAGCTTGTCATAATGAATGGTTGTTTTCTCCAGTTCCTGCAGACGCTGGCGGATTCTTAAACTTCCCATTTTAAGTCCCTGGGTAGTGACCAGAGCATCCTTGTCAAAAAGGGAAACCTGAAGGCTTCCGCCACCCACATCCAGGATTGCGGTGCCTTTCTGGATCATCTTTTTGAATCCCTTTTCTATAGCAGCAATTGATTTGTACCCAAGGAAATGCTGTTCTGCACTGCTTAATATTTCAATTTTCATTCCTGTACGCTGATAGATCTGTTCAATGATCAGCAGCGGATTCACAAGTTCTCTGAATGCACTGGTGCCGCAGGCACGATACTCTTCCACCCCAAAGTCCTGCATCAGCCTCTTAAAGTCGTTCAGCACCTCACATAAAACATTCAGCATTTCTGAATCGATCTTTCCGTCAGAATAGACACCCTTTCCGATTTCCAGACTGTATCTGACATCATTCAGTTCACGAAAACCAATTCTTTTTGACATCTCAAAGATCTTCATGCTGACTTCATAAGATCCGATGTCAATGGCTGCAAATGTCATGACTGCCATATGCGTTCCCCCTTTACCATTCATCTATTTGCTTTTTTATTCCTTCTCCACACCCAGCAGATGGTCGATAAACTGCTGTGCAGTTCGTCCTGTAAGTCCTCCATGGGAAAGCTCCCACTTATTTGCTTCCAGAAGCAGTTCGTCCTCCGGCATGGTAATTCCGTTTCTCTCTGCGAGAGCTTTCACAATTGTCTGGAATTCTTTTTTGCTCGGTGCACCATAATAAATACGGACACCAAAACGATAAACCAGTGAAAGCTTCTCCTGCACTGTATCGGAGGAATGCAGATCGTCATCATCCATGATCTCCAGCTTGTCACTGGATTTCTCTCTTACCAGATGTCTTCTGTTACTTGTTGCATAGATCAGGATATTGTCCGGCTTCTTCTCCAGACCACCCTCGATCACTGCCTTCAGATATTTATATTCGATTTCAAATTCCTCGAATGACAGATCATCCATATAGATAATGAATTTATAGTTTCTGTTCTTGATCTGGGCGATCACATCATTCAGATCCTGAAACTGATGCTTATACACCTCGATAATACGAAGTCCCTCATCATAATAACGGTTCAGGATTCCCTTGATACTTGAGGATTTACCTGTACCCGCATCACCAAAAAGCAGACAGTTGTTTGCCTTTCTACCTCTTACGAAAGCTTCTGTATTCTCGATCAGTTTCTGCTTCGGGATTTCATATCCGACCAGGTCTTCCAGTTTCACATGAGCGATCCTTGTGATCGGCTGGATCTCCACATTATCATTCTCATCATGGCCTACACGAAAAGCCTTATGTAATCCCAGCTTACCCACACCAAAATCCTTATAAAACTGTACCATATCCTTCATGAATTCCTCTGTGGACTCCGCTGCTGCCAGCGTTTTGCTCAGATCACAGATACGGTCTCTGATACGGGAATTAAACATCTTGCTGTTACTTCCGGTGTTGGTATAATCACCGAGAACCTTACAGCAGGAAATTCCAAATGCCTCATCCAGTACAGTCAGGTCAAAATCATACAGTTCTTTAAACACACCGAAATCATTCAGTGCCAGTTCATTAATACTTCCGTTGACAGCCCCTCTGATCTCACAGGCTGTACTGAATGCATTTTCATTATTTACCAGAAGAAATGTCAGATAACAGTGCCATAAATTTCCGGAAAATCCATAAGCGCCGGCAGTTTCCACCAGTCCGTTGGCACACTCAAAGAACAGCCCTTCCTTTTCTTTCAGATCAGGTGCGTTCTGTTCCCAGGCATTCATCAGTTCTGCCATTCTATCAAGGATTTCTCCATGTTCAAAGTTACGGTATAAGATGCATTCATTTAATCTAGCCATTTTTATTACTTCCTTCTTACCTTGTTGTTTTATCTTATTGTTCTGCTGTGAGTGGTATAATTATTTCGAAAACGATGTACCAGAGTGTGTTTGAAAAATGCTTTACGCAAAATATACCGCAAAGTGGGACGTGCAGATTGTGGAAATGATTTTTCAAACACGCTCTGGCATTATGGAAATGATTTTTAATAATTTCCCAAAATTCTCATTCTGTCAGCTTCTGCCTCAATTCCTCTCAGGGCATTCTTCACTGCACTGTCCTTTAAATTTCCCTCGAAATCAACAAAAAAACGGTACTGCCAGTTCTTCCCTGTGATCGGGCGGGATTCAATCTTCGTCATATTCAGTCCATTATAAATAATGTGAGACAACATATTGTAAAGAGTTCCGCTCTCATGATGCAGTTCAAAGAAAATACTGATCTTATGTGCATCCTTCACATAGATCGGTTTCTTACTCACGATCACAAAACGTGTGGCATTCTGTCCGTTATAGCAGATATTCTCAGCCAGGATCTTCAGTCCGTAAAGCTCTCCTGCCTGTCTGCTGGCAATAGCTGCCTGCGTCTTGTCATTGTCTTCTTTTATCTTCTTGGCAGAACCGGCAGTATTTTCCATCTCTTTCTTCTTCCAGTCCGGATGAGATTCCAGATATTTTCCACACTGGGAAAGTGCCTGAGGATGAGAACATACCTGTCTGATATCCTCCAGTTCAGCATCCGGCAGTCCCAGAAGTACATGCTCCGGACGGATGATCTGTTCTCCTACAATGCTAAGCTCATACTCTGTAAGAAGATCATAAATATCAGCAACAATACCGGCAGTTGTATTCTCAATGGGAAGTACCGCATAGTCTGCTCTTCCCTCCACAACTGCTTCCATTGCATCGCGCCAGGTTTTTACATGAAAGCTCTCAATATCGTCCTGGAAATATTCCCTCATTGCAGCATAACTGTATGCACCTTCCACACCCTGAAAGACAACTCTTACATCTTTCAACGGAAGTGCATCTACCATTTCCAGTTTCTCATCATCCTCGATTCCATGCTCTGTGAGAAGCTGATACTGTCTCTTACGGCTGATCGCCATGATCTGCTGAAAAAGCTCCTGCGCACCAAGCTGATTAAATTCTCCATGTGCCTTACCTCTCAGGACCTCCAGCTTCTGTCTCTCTCTTTCCGGATCCAGAACCTTCTTTCCTGTTCGTATCTTATATTCTGCAACATCCTCACACACCTTCATTCTCTGTTCAAAAAGACGTATGATATCGCTGTCGATCTTATCTATTTCATTTCTGCATTCCTGTAAATCTATCATTTATGTTGTACCTTTTTACTTTCACAAATTCTCTACAATGTCAGTCATCTCTCCGATAAAGGAAAGAGAGCCAAAGGCAATGATCACATCCTGTTCCCCGGCAAGTGAAAAAGCCTCCTCCACTGCATCTTTAATCGTATCCATTGCCTGTACATTGGGATTGTATTCACTGACAGTCTTCGCCAGCTCTCCGGCAGGCAGCGCCCTTATATTATCCGGAGTCTGGATCGTAAGTATCCGGTCTGCAAAGTGCGCAGTTTTCTGAATCACACTTCTGTAATCCTTATCTGCAAACACTCCCATAATATAGATGATCCGTTTTCCCTTAAAATAATGCTCTATTGAAGCTGCCATCATATCCGCAGCAGCAGGATTATGAGCCCCGTCTACCACAAACAGCGGTTTTTTACAGATAACTGTAAACCGTCCGTTCCAGTTTACTGTGCGAAGCCCTTCTTTTTTCTGCTCCGCAGCAGTGGGAAAGCCCAGCTCATCCAATACTTTTAAAGCATTCAGCGCAACTACTGCATTTTCCTTCTGATAAACACCTGCCAGCGGAATCTCATACTCTTCACCCCTGTACCGGATTGTCTGTCCAAGGCAGCTTTCCTTTAACATCTCTGCCTCAGAAGCATCTGCTATGGTACATTTTGCACCATGTTCTCTGCTGATTCTCTCGATCACCTGCATTGCTTCCGGCTTCTGTCTGGCAGTCACCACTCTGCAGCCGTCTTTGATGATCCCGGCTTTCTTCTCTGCGATCTGTGCCAGAGTATTTCCAAGAAAAGACATATGATCCATACTGATCGATACCAGCACTGCCAGCAGCGTATTCTTAATAATATTTGTGGCGTCCAGATTTCCGCCCATTCCCACTTCCAGCAAAACGAGATCACAATTCTCTTTTTTAAAGAACAGAAATGCCACCGCAGTCTCTATTTCAAATGCAGTGGGATGGGGATAACCATCCTTTGTCATAGCAGCAATAACATCAGACACCTGTGTAATATAAGCAGCAAAGTCCTCTCTGCTGATCCTGCTTCCCGAAACTTCCATCCTGCCTCTGTAAGAATACAGGGTAGGCGAAACATATCTTCCAATGCGATATCTCGCACCTGATAAAGCAGAATACAAAAAAGCAATGACAGAACCCTTGCCATTGGTACCGGCTACATGCACATATTTCAGATCATCCTGTGGATTTCCAAGACGTTTCATCAGCTCACGCATATGCTCCAGTCCCAGGACACTGGGAATTTCCCGGGTGATTTTGTCTATGTACTCCCGGCTTTCCTGATAATTCATAATAAACTCCTCTTATTTCCATGAGATCCCCTCCACACGTTCCTTTTGCGCATAAGGCACCTCATTGCTATAGTGTAATAACGTGTTCTCATTATATCCTACGTGTATGTTTTTTTCAAGGCAGGCAATACTAGAATCATAGAAATTTATACAGGAGCGTTACCTATGAAAAAAGCTTTCATTCTCTGCGGTCTGACGGGCTGGTGCATGGAAATCCTCTGGACCGGACTGCATTCCATCCTTTCAGGAGAACTTACCATGACAGGAAAAACTTCCCTTTTAATGTTTCCCATTTACGGATGCGGTGCCATCATCCGCCCGCTCTCCGGTAAACTTTCTGCTGTCCCGCTTTTTGTCCGCGGCTGCATTTATACTGTCGGATTTTTCTTCGTGGAATTTATCAGCGGTGCTCTTTTGCGCTGTTTTCATATGTGTCCCTGGGACTACAGCAACACTCCCCTGAATTACCGGGGACTGATAAGACCGGACTACGCTCCCCTCTGGTTCGGAGCCGGACTTTTTTTTGAGAAAATACTTGGAAAACTCTCTTGAAAAAAGCACCTGATTATTATATGATGTTATGAAGGATTAAATAAAAATTCCTGAACCAGTAAAATATGGAGGTATGAAATGAGACACTTAATGAGTCCGCTGGATCTGTCTGTTGATGAGTTAAATACTCTTCTTGACCTGGCCAGCGATATTGAGAAACACCCTGATAAATACGCACATGTCTGTGACGACAAGAGACTTGCAACTTTATTCTATGAGCCAAGCACCCGTACCCGTCTCAGCTTTGAAGCTGCTATGATGAACCTTGGCGGTAAAGTTCTTGGTTTTTCATCAGCTGATTCCAGTTCCGCTTCAAAGGGTGAAAGTGTTGCCGATACAATCCGCGTTGTATCCTGTTACGCTGACATCTGTGCTATGCGTCACCCGAAAGAAGGTGCTCCGTTAGTAGCTTCTATGGCTTCTTCTATTCCTGTTATCAACGCCGGCGACGGTGGTCATCAACATCCTACCCAGACATTAACCGACTTACTTACCATCCGTTCCCTGAAAGGACGTCTGGACAATCTGACCATTGGTCTGTGCGGCGACCTGAAATTCGGACGTACAGTTCACTCCCTGATCGAAGCACTTGTACGTTACACAAATGTAAAATTCATTCTGATCTCACCGGAAGAGCTTCGCATCCCAAGCTATATCCGCGAGGATGTTCTGAAAAAGAACAATATCGAATTTCAGGAAGTAGAGAGACTGGAAGATGCCTTACCGGATCTTGATATCCTCTACATGACACGTGTACAGAAAGAACGTTTCTTCAACGAAGAAGACTATGTCCGCATGAAGGATTTCTACATTCTGGACAAACAGAAAATGGAACTTGCAAAAAAAGACATGTACATTCTTCATCCGCTTCCACGTGTAAATGAAATCTCAACAGAGGTGGATGCAGACCCGAGAGCAGCTTATTTCAAACAGGCACAGTACGGTGTATATGTACGTATGGCCCTGATTCTCACATTACTGGAGGTAAAATTACCATGTTAAATGTTGGAGCACTTCGCGAAGGTTATGTATTAGACCATATCAAAGCAGGCAAGGCCATGACTATCTATCATGATCTGAAGCTTGATAAACTTGACTGCACCGTTGCCATCATCAAGAACGCGCGCAGCAACAAAATGGGTAAGAAAGATATCATCAAGGTTGAATGCCCGGTTGAGAATCTTGATCTTGACATTCTCGGCTTTATCGATCATAACATTACTGTAAACGTAATCAAGGACGAGAAGATCGTTGCCAAAAAAGAACTGAAACTTCCGAATCAGGTTGTCAACGTGATCAAATGCAAGAATCCACGCTGCATCACTTCCATTGAACAGGGACTCGACCAGATCTTTGTTCTTGCAGATAAAGAGAAAGAAGTTTACAGATGTAAATACTGCGAAGAGAAATATACAGGTAAACGCAATAAATAATAAAACAAATATCAAAAAAACAGAACGGAAGAAATCCGTTCTGTTTTTTTGTACGCAATCAGACCGATAAGCCGGGTTATGTCATTGGGTAATCATCTGTCTAGGCCTTACGTTGCCATAAGGCTCAAGCGACCCACCTGAAAGCACGACGGGCAGCCGTATCGCTTTCTATTCGGTCTTGCTTCGAATGGAGTTTACATGTGCCCGGCCTGTTACCAGGACGGCGGTAGTCTCTTACACTGCCTTTCCACCCTTACCTCAGCAAGTGAGGCGGTTTATTTCTGTTGCACTGGTCTGGGAGTCACCTCCACCGGACGTTATCCGGCATCCTGCCCTGCGAAGCCCGGACTTTCCTCGTCTGAACCCTTTCGTCTGTTCAGCCGCGATTACCTGGCCTGGTTGCGCAAGTGCTATTCTAGCACGTTTTTTTGCACTTGTAAAGAAATTTCATTCATTACTGTTCACTCCGTTCTCAGTAACGTTGCCAAAATTCATTTCAAATTGTCTGCGGCAATGGAATTTTGGCTTGTATGTCTCGGGATAGTGGCGTGTGAACAGTAACTTTCATTCTACTATTTTACACATTAAAGCAGCTTCCACCGATAAATTCTCTTAAAATCGAATTATTCGGCACTGCTTCGCTTGGCACCGGAACAAAATATTCAAAGAACTTCAGCAGCCTCTTCGCCTCTGTATACTCTGGTTCGTCCTTGGCAATCCCAAACAAAAGCGGTTCCGCATATACTTTCAGACATGCCAGTTCATAGATCAGCGCAGAATTAAACATTACATCTGCATCCTCCTGGAACGGAAAGATATTCTGTTCTTCACCTCTGCGCACAGACGGCCATCTTGCAATTGTCTCTTTTGCGGAAGTCCCTCTGGTGCGGGCATCTCTTACAATTCTGCGAATCAGACGGCCATCCGTAGTAGGAATCCTGTTATGTTCATCAATATTCAGCTGAGTCAGAGCGCTGAGATAAATCTTAAATTTGCTCTCCTTTGGCAGCGCATAGCTGAGCCTGTCATTCAATCCATGAATTCCCTCGATCACCAGAATATCGTCTTTATCCAGCTGCAGAAAATCACCTTTATATTCTCTGGTTCCTGTTTTGAAATTGAAAACCGGCATCTCTACCCTTTTTCCTTCCAAAAGCTCAAGCATATCTTTATTAAACTGCTCCACATCAATCGCTTCCAGACACTCAAAATTCTTTTCCCCAAACTCATCTACAGGAGTCAGGTGCCTGTCAATGAAATAATTATCCACTGCGATCGGATGCGGTTTCATTCCATGGGCAGCCAGCTGAATAGACAGCCTGTGTGAAAACGTAGTCTTTCCGGAAGAAGACGGACCTGCGATCATAACAAACTTCTTGTTTCCGGCTGCGGCAATCTCAGATGCGATTTCCGAAATCTTTGCCTCCTGCATAGCTTCCTGGATCAGCAAAATATCCTGGATACCGCCTCTGGTAACCTTTTCATTCAGATCACCAACTGTCGCAATATCCAGTTTATCTCCCCATTCCTGAGATTCCTTCTGCACACGAAAAATCTTCTCCCTCGGTTTAAATTCAGGTATCCGGTCCGGTTCATTCTGAGTCGGAAGCTGCAGTACGAAACCACCCTCATACAAAAACAGATCAAACGTCTTAATATATCCCGTATGGTTCGCCATAAAACCGTAGAAATAATCCTCAAAACTTCCAATACTGTAAAGATTCACCGCAGAGCTTCTGCGGTAATTAAACAGCTTCTCTTTGTCATACATATGATGCTTATGAAAAAGTGCAACTGCCTCACTAGTGCTTACGCTTCGCTTTACAATGGGAAGATTCTCGTCCACGATCCTGTGCATCTGCGCCTTTACCTTATCAATAAATTCCTGATCCAGCGCCATAGGTCCTTTCATTGTAAAATAATAGCCGCTGCCTACAGAATAATGGATCATTACACTGTCTATATTTTCCTGCCCTGCCACATCATAAATTGCTTTCAGAAGAATCAGACTTGCACTTCTGCAATAAGTTTTGTGTCCGATCGGATCTTTGGATGTCACAAATTCAATCTCACAGTCTGCCTTGAGATGCTTATGCAGTTCTCTCAGCCTGCCATTTACGATCACCAGCATTACAGGTGCATCCGTACTTCCTTCGTATTCCTTTACAATCTCACTGTAAGGAATCTTCTCAGGATATTGTTTTGTTATTCCCTGTATCGTAACGTTATACATTTTCTGTCCCATAAATCCTGCCTCCATTTCTGCTATACCGACAAGTAAATACAGTTATCAGCTCCGCCGCCAACAGGCAGATCAGCCAATTTTCATTTATAATTTCATTATTATATGGTAAGAACCCGTATCACAGAATCGTGTACGGGCTCTTTACCTCTGCACAGGAGATTTTCAGTTCCGGAAATGCCTGTGTCAGTTCTTTTTTCATTGCATCCATAAAAATATATTCTGTTCCATAGTGTCCGGCGTCGATCAGCGCCAGTCCCTGCGCAACCGTATCAATTCCTGTATGGTGGTCGATATCACCGGTCACATACACATCCGCACCGGCCTTAATGACATCCTTGATCATGCTCTTGCCTGATCCTGTACATACAGCAGCACATTTTACCATGCTGTCCAGATTCCCATAAACCTTTACATCATTTAACTTCAGAGACTCTTTGACAAGCTGTGCATACTCTCTCAGCGTCATTTCCCGGGGAAGTTTCCCAACTCTGCCAAAACCCTGTACTTCTCCCTCTCTCTCTTCAGTTACGGAAAGGACTGTGGTATCATGCATCTTCGTATAGTCTGCACTCAGATCTGCCATACCCAGCACATCATAATTGGTATGCATCGCATAATAAACAATTCCTTTCTGTATCAGCGTAAGGATCTTTCTTCCTGTAAAGCTGTGATTATTGATCTTCTTAATTCCGGAAAAGATCATGGGATGATGGGTAATGATCATATCTGCCCCATCCTCTATGGCCTCAGCCAGTGTTTCCTCTGTCAGATCCAGAGCCAGAAACACGTGGCTGATCTCATTTGTATCATCTCCTGCGAGAAGTCCTACGTTATCCCAGTCCTCTGCTGCATCTGACGGGTACTTCTTCTCCAGCCAGGAGGTCAGTTCATATGCCTTCATATTCCTCTAAAGCAGCAATAACTGCCTGCTTTTCCTCCTCTATCTCGCCTGCACGCTTCTCTGCATTGGGCGCATTCTTTAATCTGTTAAGAATCTCATTGCGGATGCGAAGCTCTCTTTCCAGATACTCCCGCAGAACAGGATGCTTTCTTTCCAGAAGCATTCCTCCAAACCACTCATCTAAAGTATAAGGAGTATCTTCTGAAATATGCATCTTTTCTCCATGAATTACCTTCATCATAGGATAAAACTTGCCATCCTCCAGAACCATCTCCTCCTCTGTGATCTGCCAGCCGATTTTTCTGACAAATCTGCGAAAATGGGGGATATCTGACTGAGGCTGCAGGATCATTTCCCGAAAGCTCTCCCTGACCTCTGCCCCGTCAGTAAGAATCCTCTCCATGAGAGGGCCGCCCATTCCTGCGATCACAAGAGTGTCGCCCTCTCCCGGTTTCAAAGCCTCAAGTCCGTCTGAAAGCCGGGTTTCTATGTATGCGTCCAGTCCATACTGAGAAATATGTTCCTGCGCTCTGGACAACGGGCCTTTTCTTACATCCATGGCAATCGCACCCGGAATCTTTCCATCCAGATAAAGCGAAACCGGCAGGTATCCATGATCGCATCCCACATCCACAAGTCTGTTTCCCCTGGTCACCAGGCCTGCTATTGCAGACAAACGTAATGAAAGCTGCATAACAGGCTCCTTAGTCCAGATAATCCTTCAGTTTACGGCTGCGGCTCGGATGACGAAGCTTACGGAGCGCCTTTGCCTCAATCTGACGGATACGTTCTCTTGTTACATTAAATTCCTTACCAACTTCCTCCAGAGTTCTGGCACGTCCATCGTCCAGGCCAAAACGCAGGCGCAATACTTTCTGCTCTCTGTCTGTCAGTGTGCTCAGAACCTCTACCAGCTGCTCTTTCAGCAAAGTAAATGCTGCTGCATCTGCAGGTACAGGTACATTGTCATCCTGGATAAAGTCTCCAAGGTGGCTGTCCTCTTCCTCACCGATAGGTGTCTCCAGAGATACAGGCTCCTGGGATATCTTAAGGATCTCACGTACACGCTCTACAGACATATCCATCTCTTTTGCAATTTCTTCCGGCGTAGGTTCACGTCCAAGCTCCTGCAGTAACTGACGGGAAACGCGGATCAGTTTGTTAATAGTCTCAACCATATGCACCGGAATACGGATGGTACGTGCCTGGTCTGCGATTGCTCTGGTGATCGCCTGACGGATCCACCATGTAGCATAGGTACTGAATTTATAACCCTTGCGGTAATCAAATTTCTCAACCGCTTTGATCAGACCTAAGTTACCTTCCTGGATCAGGTCAAGGAAAAGCATTCCACGTCCCACATATCTCTTTGCAATGCTGACAACAAGACGAAGGTTTGCTTCTGCCAGACGTTTCTTGGCAGCCTCATCCCCATTCTCCATTCTCTTTGCAAGTTCGATTTCCTCTTCTGCTGAAAGAAGCGGAACCTTACCAATTTCCTTCAGATACATACGTACCGGATCCTCGATGCTTACACCTTCAGGAACAGAAAGATCGATCTTGTCAAGCTCAATCTCTTCTTCATCCAGCTTATCAATGTCTGCATCGTCATCATCCAGGATCATATCATCTGCATTACTGTCTGTAATCCTAAGCACATCCACTCCACTGGCTTCCAGAAAGTCAAATACTTTCTCCATCTGTTCAACTCCCAGTGGCTGATCCTTAAAGAAGTCATTGATTTCCTGGTATTCCAGTACATTCTTTTTCTTCTTGGCAAGCTCCAGAAGTTCTACCAGTTTTTCACTGAATTTACCCATATTCATTTCCATATGTGCTCTATACCTCCATATAGTGTTTATATTTTATCCTTATTCGAAAGAAATATGCAGCTGCTGCCGCTTTCTTCCAAGCTCTTCCAGTTCTTTCTTTGCTTTTACAAGTTCCTGCAGTCCCTGTATATCTGTGGGATCCCAGGTTCTGTTTCTCTCTTTCAGACTCTCATCCTTAATCCTGATCACAGCATCCGAGAAAGCCCGGTTCTGTTCCTCCGGAGTCTCCAGATGGATCGTTGCATTAAAAAGGGATGAAACCTCTCTCTGCTCTTCACTGTCAATGAAAGCATTCATCAGCCTTGCAGGATTCACATCGCCATCCCTGTGCTGCTGGTAAAGCATCTCTGCCACCTGCCTGTACAGAGGAACCACGAAATCTGAAGGCTGGATATATTTTTCCACTGTGTCAAATATACCCGGATAAGTTACCAGCCAGGTAAGCATCAGCTTCTGTGCTTTCTCTGCTGCACTCTCCTTCTTCTTTTGCTGACCTGCTCCCACAGGTTTAGGCTGAATTCTCTGCTCTGCCGGAGTTCCCTTCATTGCAAGAGCTCCGACTCTCTTTTTCAGATTCTCCACACTGATCCCACTGCTTCTGTAATCCTTTACGATTGCTTCTATATAAAGATTTCTCTCCAGTTCATCGGAAAGCTCCAGAAGCATCTGCGCACACCGCTCAAAGAAACGGTTCTGTCCCTGGGGTTCCTCCATTGGAAATTCCCGCTCTGCCATATGTACGCGGAACATAAAGCTGTCCATAGCCTGCTCCAGACGTTTCTCAAACTCTTCCGCTCCAAGTGCCTTGATAAATTCATCCGGATCTTTATGCGGCTTAAGATTTACCACCCTCGAAGAAACACCTGCTTCCCTCAGGATCGGAATGGCACGAAGGGCAGCCCTCACGCCTGCATCATCACTGTCATACAGAAGCAATACCTCCTGAGTGTAACGCTTCAGCAGACTTGCATGTCCGGAAGTAAGTGCCGTTCCCAGCGATGCCACCGCATTGGTAAACCCTGCCTGATGCATGGATATCACATCCATATATCCTTCACACAGGATCAGATAATTTTTTCTCGTGGTTCTTGCAACATTCAGCCCGTACAGATTCCGGCTTTTATCAAAGATTGTAGTCTCCGGCGAGTTCAGGTACTTCGGCTTTCCGTCACCCATCACTCTGCCTCCAAATCCGATCACGCGGTTATTCACATCCATGATCGGGAAAATAACCCTGTTCCAGAACTTGTCATACATTCCCCTGCGTTCATCCACATTGAACAGGCCGGAATCCCGCAGCAGTTCGTCACTGTAATTCTTTGACTTCAGATATTTGTACAAATCGTCACTGTACTTATCCGAATATCCCAGGCCAAACTTCCTGATCGTCTCCTCACTGAGTCCTCTGCCTGTCAGATATTCATGTGCCTGTCTGCCATTCTCACGACGCAGCTGATAATAGAAATATCCTGCTGCAAGCTTATTGATCTCCAGAAGGGCAGCCCGACGTTCTGCTTTCTTCTTTGCTTCTCCGGAATATTCAATCTTCGGAAGCTGCACCCCTGCCCTGTCTGCCAGATGCTTCAGTGCCTCCCCAAAGGTATAATTCTCATATTCCATCACAAAATTAAATACATTCCCGCCTGCTCCGCATCCGAAGCAGTAATACATCTGCTTCGCCGGTGTTACCGAAAAAGAGGGCGTTTTCTCATTATGGAACGGACACAGCCCGAAATAGGTACTTCCTCTTTTGTTCAGCTTCACATACTGGGATACAACATCTACAATATCATTCTTCATCCTGACTTCTTCAATGATATCGTCTGAATAACGCATGCTTCGTCCTCCTTCTTGATCGATTAATAGACTTCCCATGCTTTTGGTATGTAAATCTCCCGGAATTTCCTTATAGAATACTGGTCTGTCATTCCTGAGAGATAGTCACATACTGCCTGTTCCTTCTTCTCTCCACGCACGATCAGCTCCCTGTATTCTGTTGACATTGCTTCCGGGTGTTCGACATAATATTCATATAACTCCGTCAGCATCTTCACTACCTTTTCCTCTTCCTTATGGGCTGCCGGATTCTCATATACATTCTGAAACATGAGAGCCCGCAGATCCATCATTGCCTCGTAGATCTCTGCTGACATCTTTATGGTATCCTGCTCAAGACTGTTCTCTATCACATCATGAACAAATGTATTGAGCCGCTCTCTGGTTGTATAACCGAGCAGCATCCGAAGCGTGACCGGAATATCATCCTCAGAAATAATCCCCGCCCGCTGTGCATCATCCATATCATGATGAATATAGGCGATCTTGTCCGAAAGTCTTACTACCTGTCCTTCGAGAGTAGACGGATTCCCACTGGTTCTGTGATTCAGGATACCATCCCGGACCTCCCATGTGAGATTCAACCCTTCGCCGTTCTTCTCCAGTATCTGTGCAACCCTGACGCTCTGTTTATAGTGGGCAAAGCCATCCGGATTCACTGCATCAAGAGCCCTCTCACCTGCATGTCCAAAGGGAGTATGTCCCAGGTCATGTCCAAGTGCGATCGCTTCTACAAGATCTTCATTCAGTCTCAGTGCCTTCGCTATTGTTCTGGCAATCTGTGATACCTCAAGAGTATGTGTCAGTCTGGTCCTGTAATGATCACCCTGGGGTGCCACAAAAACCTGTGTCTTATCCTTCATCCTGCGAAAAGCTTTACTATGAAGGATCCTGTCCCTGTCTCTCTGATAGACAGTCCGTACATCGCATTCTTCCTCCTGCCGCTCTCTGCCTCTGGAACAAAGACTCAAAGCAGCATAAGGACTGAGCATCTTTTGTTCACGCTGTTCCATGCTTTCTCTGATATTCATAAGCGATACCTCCACAAGCTGACAAAATACCTCTTATTAATTATATTCTACATAAAATTTCAAATTCCTCTTTTTTTCAAAAAAAAATTGAAATTTTTTTATATTTTTTTCAAAAAGGTGTTGACATTAGCTTTTACATTTGATATAGTATCACTTGTCGCGAGGGAGAGCAAAAGAATCCCATGAAAATGCGATATGCGGAAGTGTCGGAACTGGCAGACGAGCAAGACTAAGGATCTTGTGAGCATTGCGCTCGTGTGGGTTCAAGTCCCATCTTCCGCATTTAAAGAATGAGGAACTATGAGAAGTCATGGTGCCTTATTTTTTTATTCTTTTTTCTACAATAATTCTTTTCTCAGGTAACCATTTTCCGATCCCCTGCATAATTTATCAGGAAAGCATTATCTACAGGAGCTTGTATGGCTTTTTATCATATGCAGATGCAGCAGGAAAATATAGATACAGGACAATATCAGGTTACCGTATCAGACCGGCTGAACAATCGTCCCATAGAAAACGCACGCGTCAGAATCTCCTACACAGGAGCACCCGACAGTACCATTGAAGAAGTGGCAACAGATTCCTCCGGACGCACTCCTGTCATTGAACTTAAGACTCCACCTCTGGAATATAGTATGGAACCGGTTGAACAGCAGCCATACTCAGAATATACCATTCAGATCGAAGCAGAAGGCTTTGAACCCAAAGAAATCGCAGGAAGCCAGGTATTAGCAGATACTTTATCCAGACAGCCAACAACGCTGAATGTCATGGAATCCAGCGAAACTTTCCAGAGAATTGTAATTCCTCCGCATACGTTGTTCTATGAATATCCTCCCAAAATCGAAGAAGCCGAGATAAAACCAATAAACGAAAACGGCGAAATCGTATTAAGCAAGGTCGTTGTCCCTGAATATATAGTGGTACACGATGGGCCTGTCAACGATTCCGCTGCAGGCAATTATTATGTACGCTACAAAGATTACATCAAAAATGTAGCCAGCAGCGAAATCTATGCCACCTGGCCCGACGACACCATCCGGGCAAATATTCTGGCTATCATGTCTTTTACTCTGAACAGGGTTTATACGGAATGGTACCGGAACAAAGGTTATGACTTTACGATCACTTCCTCCACTGCCTATGATCACAAATGGATCTATGGCAGGAATATCTTTGCCAGCATTGACCGCATTGTAGATGAATTATTCGAGAATTATCTTTCCAGGCCAAATGTACGTCAGCCAATCCTTACCCAGTACTGTGACGGCAAACAGGTACAATGTCGAAACAGAGGATGGATGACACAATGGGGAAGCAAAGCACTGGGCGATCAGGGATACTCTGCCATTGAAATCCTCCGGGCTTTTTACGGAAATGATATGTATATCAATGTGGCGGAAGCAATCTCCGGGATTCCCTCCTCCTGGCCGGGATATGATCTGGATATCGGTGCATCCGGAAATAAGGTAAGACAGATTCAGGAACAGTTAAACACAATCGCAGAAGCTTATCCAGCTGTCCCTGTTGTCACCGCAGATGGAATTTACGGACCTGAGACCCAAAATTCCGTCAGGATTTTCCAGAGCATTTTCGGTCTGGACCAGACAGGGATCGTAGACTATCCAACCTGGTATAAAATCCAAGAGATCTATGTGGCAGTCAGCAGGATTGCTGAGTTGCGTTAGGGTTGTAGCAAAAATATACGTAAAATGGCTGCCTCACCTACTGATATGTTATCTCACATATTTACCGGATTGGCAGCCGTTTTATTACCCTTACAACAGATATCACCTAAAAAAAGAAGCAAATTCATCTATCGATTCAGCAATATAATAATAGCTATCTTCGCTTGAACTCCAATAATATACTTTTCCATTCTCATTATTTACACAATAATAATTATCTCCCGAAGTCAGTACCACCAGCTCTGCTGGGGGTTTGAGATTGTTTCAATCATGTACCTCGTCCGCAAGAGCATATAGCTGTTCCAATGTATAATCTGTCTCCTGTTCCAGCGTCATTTCCGCACCTTTTGTCACGATCAGATGTGTCTCTATTATTTCTTTATACTGCTGCAGTTGTTTCAGCAATTCTATTGTAAGAGGCGCTCCGGAAGCCCCACTCATACCGATGATAAGTCTCTTTCTCATTTTTCTTCCTTTCCTGACTTTTCCGTTCATATTAAAGTATGTTTAAAAAATTTTCCAACAATTTGCACAAATTATACCCGTTCGTTTCCTATTTCTTTCGCAATTCTTCTTTTCACATGGATTATTCCAACAAGGAATACGTAAGAAAGAATCCTGTCCAAAAGACTGTTACATCACAGAAACATTGCAGAATAATCTTCTATGATATAAAAAGCTCCCCTCAGTATCACAAATAATAATCACTGAGAGGAGCTGTAATTTCAGAACAGCAGAGCTGTTTTCTTATTAAGATATCTTCTTAGATTAAGAATTTTCTTTCCCAATCTTAACTTTACAATGTTTCCGATAACAGGCAATGCCATAATTTACAATATTCTTCATCCCGTCACTCTTTAACCTTGCAGCATATTGACGTTGTTCAATCTGTTCCAGAGCTTCTGTACAAGCTGCCTCCATTCTGTCTTCCTGAGCATATTTCATCTCGATCACCACTCCGACACGATTCTCCGGAACTTCCAGTAAAATATCACAATAACCTTCACCAGATTCTATATTCGACCAGACAGCCCAGTTCTCCATATGACTTAGCAGCCCCAGCAAAACTCCATGATAAAAATTTTCTTTTCTTCCCTTAACTGCCGTATCCCGAATACTGATTGTATTCCATAAATAGTCGTTAAACAAATCTTCTATCGTTTCTGCATCTCCATCTGGAAAAGCCATGCATAATTTATCAAGCTTCTTTATATCCTCAGATGACTTTTCCTGAAACCATTCCCTGATCTGAAGTTCAAACAATTCTTTAATTTCTCTGTTAGGAATTGCCAGACGTAACTTTCTGCTGTCTATTCTTTCACGTTGTGTTAAATACCCTGTTGTAAAAAGTATACTCCAAAGATTCTCAATGGATTTATCCAGTTCATTATATGTCAGTTCCTGTTTTATTTCTTTTATAACCGTTTCTCCCGAAATCAGGTTTTCGATTTCATCTCTCGTCTGTTTATTCGCTTTATCTATAAAACGACTCACAATGCTGTTGCTGCTGGTATTAGACCAGAAATCTTCTGGTATCGCATCAGGATCTGCACATAAATTTCTGCAATAACTGATCACGTCCCAGGGACAATACACTGCTTTCTTTCCAAACTGATAACCATCATACCATTCCCTGATTGTTTCATGGTAGTCAGAAAGCCCAAAATATTTCAGCATTTCTGCGACCTCATCATCTGTAAATCCAAAGAACTCATCAAACTGTACACTCGTAATCGAAAAAACATTAAAATTGTTTAATCCTGTAAAAATGCTTTCCTTCGCAATTCTCAGGCATCCCGTAAGTACTGCAAAAAACAGGCTCGAATTTGTCTTCAAAACATTTCCAAACATGTTTCTGATCAAAGATACCATCTCGTCATAATATCCATACTGGAACGCTTTATCTAATGGCACATCATACTCATCAATCAAAAGAACCGCTTTTTTTCCATAATGTTTCTCCAGTAATACAGTTAATATAAGCAGCGCCTTCTCCATTGTGGCATCAGACATTTTGAAATCGCCATGATCATCAACGACAGTCAATGCTTTATAAGAGTTTTTTTCTTCCTCTGTAAGGCGGCTGCTCTCTGCCAGAGCACTAAGTCTCCACGCCTCCATTCCCAGAGTATTCTTCAGCGCTTTCCGGGCTGACTCAAAATTTAATCCCTCCACATTCTTCAATGTAAGCGAAATTACCGGAAACTTTCCCATATATTCTTCACACAGTTCTTTTTCACGGGATACCTTCAGTCCATTAAACAGCGATTTATCACATCCGATTTCCAGAAATGACTGCAGCATATTCATATTCAGAGATTTTCCAAAACGGCGAGGACGTGTAAACAGATTCACTTCTCCCCAGTTATGAAGAAGTTCTGTTATCATTTCTGTTTTATCCACATAGTAAAAATTATGCCGGATTATTTTTTCAAAACTATCTATTCCAATTGGCAGTTTCTTTCTGTTCCGCATATTTTTCATCCTCCTTCATTACCAGATTTTGCAAGTTAAACGGATATTCGCAATCCGCATTCGGTTAAAAAATTCCCCGAAAAACAGCTTCCCTGATTTTAGATAATGATAACATGAAACATTTGTAACGTAAAGCAGGAGTTACTGCCACTTCGAGCCCGACTAAGCCAGAAATAATAACAGCAATTTTTATTTCAGACAGGAATTATTTATGCTAAAATATACCTAATTATAACAATTCCGACGTAATTTCCTAAGCATAACAAAACAGCAGCCATTGCGGTACTGTTTAGAGTATCTCACAATGGCTGCCTGTCTGATATCACAATTTCATTTGTTATTTCTTATACCAGAATTTCTTACATTTCACCAGTACCTTTCCATCCGGAGCATCTGTCATCATTCCAATTTTGAACCTGTAATTTTTTGTCTTTCCAGCCGGAATATTTACATTGTAGGTTTTGGTCGGTGTTGCAGTTTCATCCAGTGGTATCTCAAAATACATCGTTACCTTTGTAATCGTATAACTGGAAGTATTCTGCATACGGGCAGTTATATACAGCTCTCCTGTGTTCGGATTGTACTCATATCCCTTGTAGCTGACTTTGAGCTGGTTTAGCTTAGGTGTCGCTGACTTATACCAGAACGATAAGCATTTTACCTTCGGCGCTTTATATGGCTGCTGAGTCATTTTTCCAATATAAACCGTCTTATTCACTGTCTTTCCGGGATTGATCGTTACACTGAAGGTCTGGGTTATGGTTCCATCCTCCATAATAGGTATCTCATATCCCATCTTCACTTTTGTAATCGTGTAACTCGAAGTATTTTTCAGACTCAGCTTCAGATATAACTTTGCTGTATCATTGTCATATTCGAATCCTCTGTAAGTTACTTTAAGCTGTTTGGCAGTTGGCTTGGAAGCAGCTGATGCTACCCTTGGAAAAAATAAAAGTACTGCAACTGCCGCCAGAAGAAAAAATACCAGATAACTTCTACATTTTCCTGCAAATCGATTTTTCATACTCATAAAAATCTCCTCCTCTCTTGATGTGCCATTATAGTTTCAGGCAAATATCAGGAAATACTTTTGATACACCTGATATTTTTTTCAGATTTATTATATATTTACAATACAATATCAGGAAGAAATTTTCTATTAACTATTGGTTAGTTTTTTATAAGCGCCATTACAGTCATCTATAATTTTGATTGTAATTGACCTAAAAAGAAGCAGATCTCCGTTTCTGAACTCAGAAATGAAAATCTGCCAACTTAACTTATGATACTAACGGCAATATATAATTCACCCAAAAGCATGACATAGGCATGATCAGCACCATCGCCGGTATCATGTCCGCAGTTGGGAAGTTCTTCAGCTTCACCATACGAAAACCGGTTGCAAGCATCAGAAACCCGCCACAGGCTTTAAAGTCATTGATCATGCCCGGCGTAGTCAGCGGAAAAATCGCCGTTGCTGCAAAGAACAGGATCAGGAAAATAATCACCTGCGGAATGGCGATCATACACACTACCATTCCCAGGCTGCAGGCAAAAATAGCTGCTGTAAATAAATCCAGAATAGATTTGGAGATCAGCACTGAATGATCCCCGCTCATTCCGGATACGATAGAGCCATAGATTCCTGTTCCGCTTGCACAGAATAATACGATGATCGTCACCAGTGTATTCATAAACTCATCCTCAGAAAGCTCTGAATTTGAATTCTTGATAAATTTGCCGATCACACGCTGCATAACACCGGCACCGGCATTGATCCTTTCTCCAAGATGAATCGCAAGTCCGATTCCCGTACCGATCACAACAGAAAAAATAACCGCCGGCATATTTTCCATCAGACCGATGGTGCTGATTCCCATTCCCATAGAACATACCCCGAATACAAGGGTAATATCCTCTTTGAATTTCGGACTTAATTTGTGCCCCACAAAAGCACCCAGGATTCCGCCTATAACTATGGATAATGCATTGATAATTATTCCAATAGGCATAACTTTTTTCTCTCCTCCAGACAAACTCAGACAGATGTCACATTCTCAATACTGCCAAAAAATCAGTATATAACAAACTATAATTTTTCGCAATGTCAAAAATTCTTTACCTTTATTATAAAAGAATCCGACGTTACTGTTCACACACTACTATCCCGAGACATACAAGCCAAAATTCCATTGCCGCAGGCAATCTGGAATGAATTTTGGCTACGTTCATCCGTCAACTATAACAATTCTACAAAAAAGACAGATTTCTCTTTTTTTAAAAATCTGTCTTTTTTGCAAATATTTTTACATTATTCACTTTTTTCACGCTCTGCCCGAGCTAACTATCTATAAAAATATTCTGTCTATCATTTATCTCAGATCAGTTTGACAATATCATTGTACATAACAAATACCATCAGCGCCATCAACAGCATCAGCCCTGCGAAATGGATGCCGCCCTCCACCTGTCTGTTAATCGGTTTTCTGCGGATTGCCTCTATGACAAGGAATACCAGCCGTCCACCGTCCAGTGCCGGAAACGGAAGGAGGTTCATAACTCCAAGGTTTGCAGAGAGCAGAACTGCCAGATTAAGCATATTCATCCACAGGATCATGGTTCCTTCGCTTTTGCTTTCCTCATACGTAGTTCCGATTGCATCCACAATTCCGACCGGACCACTCAGATCTTTCATTCCAAGCTTTCCGCTGACCAGCTCTTTCAGGCTGAGAATCGTTGTACGTACCATATATTTTACTTCTACGGCACCATATTTGACTACATTCAGCCCTTTTGCTTTTTCAGAATACATATTGTAGGTAAATCCTGATTCTGCCGTACGGTATTCTTTTGGTGTAACCGTAATATCATATTCCTGTCCGTCCCTGGAATAGGTAATCTTTACAGACTTTTCTGTCAGCGGATTCTCCTGAATATATTTCTGGTAATCTGCTGCATTTGTAATCTTCACTCCATTAATGGATGTGATCACATCTCCCTGCTGAATCCCTGCTTCCTGCAACGGCATTCCATCCATTACAGATTCCACTGTCATGGCAGAAGTATCATCCCCGTTGAAATTGCAGCCCAGAAGGTATCTCACATTTGTATCCGACTTATAGGAAATGTCCATCTTCTTTCCATCACGCTTAACAGTCAGGTTAATGGTATCTCCCTCTTTCAGCTGGTTCAGATAGGAATATACATAGAGATCTTTTCCCAGATCAATGTGATATCCCTGATAACCGGTAATAATATCTCCCTCTTTCAGTCCTGCCGCCTCAGCCGCAGAACCTTCCTTTACGGAAAGAACTCTGGATGGTTCATATCCTACAGCACCTACAATGATCACAGACAATACAAATGCCATGATAAAGTTAAATACCGGTCCTGCGGCAACTACAGAAATCCTGCCCCACACAGACGCACTGTTAAAAGTTCCCGGTTCATTCTCTATGTCCGTATCCTCCCCCAGCATGGCACAGGAGCCACCGATAGGAAGAAGTTTCAGTGAATATCTGGTATCTCCTTTCTCAAAACTGTAAAGTCTTGGTCCCATTCCCAAAGAGAATTCTGTGACCACGATCTTATTCAGCTTTGCAAAAAGAAAATGTCCCAGCTCATGAAAGAGAATGATTGCACTGAATATGACAATTGCAATAATAATTTTCAATCTACCACCTGCTTTCAATCCAACGATAAGTTTCTTTCTCAATCTCCAGAATCTGATCCAGGTCCGGATCCTTTACTGCTGTATGTCTGCTCATAGACTGCCCGATAATCTCGTAAATATCCAGAAAGCTGATTTTTTTCTGAAGGAATTTGCGGACTGCCAGCTCATTTGCAGCATTAAAAACGGTTGGCATACTGCCGCCTGCCCTTGCCGCTTCCACCGCCATTGGAAGACCTTTAAAAGTTTTCCTGTCCGGCTCCTCAAAAGTGATCTGCTTCAACATATGAAAATCCAGTCTGTCGCCTTTTAAAAATCTTCTGTCCGGGTAGCATAATGCATACTGTATCGGAAGTCTCATATCCGGTGTTCCAAGCTGTGCCATCACTGCACCGTCCTCGAATTCCACCATAGAGTGGATAATACTCTGCGGCTGAACCACAACCTGAATATGATCCAGATCTACATCAAAAAGCCATCTGGCTTCCATAACTTCCAGACCTTTATTTACCAGAGTTGCAGAATCCACTGTAATCTTCTGTCCCATTACCCAGTTCGGATGCTTCAGCGTATCCTCCAGAGTCACCTTCTCCAGATCTGCTGTTTTCTTTCCGCGGAAAGGACCGCCGGATGCAGTGATGAGCAGTTTATGTATCTGCTCTCTTTTCTCTCCATGAAGTGCCTGGAAAATAGCACTGTGCTCGCTGTCTACAGGCAGGATCTGCACACCGAACTGCTTTGCCAACGGCATGATCAGATGTCCGGCTGTTACCAGTGTTTCCTTATTTGCCAGAGCAATATCCTTACCTGCAAGGATTGCTTCCATAGTTGGTCTGATTCCTATCATTCCTACGATAGCGGTCACCAGAATGTCTGATTCTTCCATTCTGGCAAGTTCGATAAGACCACCCATCTGGCTTACGATTTTTACATCCAGATCCTGCACACGTACTGCCAGATCTCTGGCTGCCTCTTCTTTCCAGACTGCAACAAGTCTGGGATGAAATTCACGTATCTGCTTCTCCAGCATTTCTACATTGCTGCCTGCTGCAAGACCAACTACTTCCAGGTCATCATTTGCACGTACCACATCCAGTGTCTGTGTTCCGATCGAACCTGTAGAACCTAAGACTGCTACTTTTTTCATCTTGTACCTCATTTCAATACTTATACAACAATTTTATAAAATTACTTCTGACCTGACAGTTCTCATATCAGAAAATACTGTAAACATGTATATCAGAAGAATATATGCTCCGTTAGAGCGCGTCTGAAAAAGGCTTTCTGCAAGATGTGCGTCACAATTTGTGGGATATTTTGCCCGGATGAGGGCGCCGTAGCGGGCTACGGCAACTGAATTCGGGTGAAATATCCCGCAAAGTGGGGCGTGCAGATTGCGGGAATGATTTTTCAGACACGCTCTAGATCTCAATCATCACAAGAGAAAGGAAATAAATAACCGGTGCTGTGAAGATCACACTGTCGAATCTGTCAAGGATTCCTCCATGTCCCGGAATTAATTTTCCATAATCTTTAATCCCCTGATTTCTCTTGATCGCAGATGCAGCCAGATCGCCTACCATGGAGATCAGCGCTCCGATTGCACAGATCACAGCATATTCCAGCATCGGTCCCTGAGTGGCTGCTGCATAGATCACACCAAGAAGTGCAGCTCCTGCCACACCACCCACAGCTCCCTCCACAGATTTCTTAGGGCTGAGGACAGGTGCCATTTTATGTTTACCGATCAGCATTCCCACACAATATGCGCAGGTATCACATCCCCATGAGCACAGAAAGATCAGCCATACGTGGAACTTTCCACCGGGAAGCTCTCTGGTAAGATAAATAAACGACAGCATAACTGCCACATACACAATACCAAACAGTGCAGGCATTACCTGCCCTGCCTCATAGGTTGGATAAGTGAACACGTATACAAACATGAGCAGCACAAGTCCGAAAATGATTGCCAGCACTCCATACCTCTCAAAATCAAGCAGTACTGCCAGATAATATAATACTGCGCCTAAATAGCCTGCTGCTGCCAGCAGATTTATCTTCTCATCCTGCACCTTCATTGCTCTGTACAATTCTCTCATTCCAATGAGAGAAACCGCAAGAAGTGTGAAAAACAGCACATAATCACCGCTGATGATAGTAGCAAGCGCAATAATCACAAGCAGGATTCCGCTTAAGAGTCTTGTCTTAAACATTCTTTACTCCTCCTTAACTCCGCCGTATCTTCTGTCTCTCTGATTATATTTCTCAATAGCCTTAATCAACTCTGCTTTATTAAAATCCGGCCATGCCACATCTGTGAAATAAAATTCTGTATAAGCCATCTGCCATAACAGAAAATTGGAAAGTCTCAATTCACCGCTTGTGCGGATCATCAGATCCGGATCAGGGATTCCTGCCGTATCCAGGTAATTGTCAAAAACATGCTCATCAATTTCTTCCGGCTTTACTTTTCCATCTGCAGCATCCTGAGCAAGTTTGCGGATACCTCTTATGATCTCATCTCTGCTGCCGTAGTTTAATGCAATCTGGAAATAGATTTCATCATATTTCTGAGAATATTGTTCCAGACGTGCAATACTTTCCTGAATATCCTGATCAAATGCCGAAACCTCTCCGATCACCCGGACACGCATTTTGTTCTTATCTGCCAGTTTAATACATTTTTTCAGATAACTTCGGAACAGTTTCATCAGACCGTCCACCTCATCTTTGGAACGTTTCCAGTTCTCTGTGGAAAAAGCATATACAGTCACATATTTAACTCCCAGCTCCTTCATATAGTCACAGACTGTTTCCAGATTTGCACAGCCCTTCACATGTCCGTAGCTTCTGGGCATTCCCTTTGCCTTCGCCCAGCGTCCATTACCATCCAGAATAATGGCAATATGATTTGGTACATTCATACTCTTGTTTCCTTTTCTTATCCTGTTATTCCTTTAACCTTACTGTCTCATCATAATGAACCGCAGTTTCCGGTCCATTATCTCATTCAGATAAAAAGAGAGCCCGCATTCATGGAGCTCTCCTTTTCGTTTCCCTTATACGGTCATGATTTCTTTGCTCTTTGCATCCACTGCCGCATCAACTTCTTTGATATATTTATCTGTGCTCTTCTGGATTTTCTCCTCAAGTTCTTTAATCTCATCCTCAGATACATCCTGTTTTGCAAGTTTCTTAAATGCATCATTTGCATCACGACGAATGTTGCGGACTGCTACTTTGGCTGCTTCGCCTTTTTTCTTGACATCTTTAACCAGTTCCTTACGGCGTTCCTCTGTAAGTTCCGGGAATACAAGGCGGATTACTTTACCATCGTTGCTTGGATTTAATCCAAGGTCAGAGGTAAGGATTGCTTTCTCAATTCCTTTGATCAGGCTGCTTTCCCATGGCTGGATCTGGATCATACGAGCTTCCGGGACAGTGATATTTGCCACCTGCTGAAGAGGTGTCGGAGCTCCGTAATAATCTACGGCGAGTTTGTCAAGGATATGCGGGTTCGCACGTCCTGCACGAATTGTAACCAGTTCGCTCTCAAGGCTTGCCAATGTCTTTTTCATCTTCTCTTCATATTTCTGAATTCTCTCATCCATTAGGTTCGTCTCCCTCTTTTTATAGTTTTTATATTACACTTTCTCTGTAAACTGACTTATAAGCCTTACTTATACAGTAACCTTAGTTCCGACAAATTTGCCATGTACTGCATTGATGATGCTGTCTTTTTCATCCAGTGCAAATACCAGCATCGGCATCTTCTGTTCCATACACATGATCGATGCTGTCAGATCCATAGCTGCCAGTTTCTTTGCAACTACTTCTTCAATGGAAATTTCATCATATTTTACTGCATTCGGGTTTGTCTTCGGATCACTGTCATAAATTCCGTCAACAGCTTTTGCAAGAAGGATTGCTTCTGCTTCGATTTCTACTGCGCGAAGTACAGTGGCTGTATCTGTGGAGAAGTAAGGATGTCCTGTACCGCCTGCAAAGAATACGATCTTGCCCTGTGCAAAGCTTGCTTCCACTGCATCCTTAGAGTAAAGGCTTGTAAATGCACCGCATACAAATGGTGTAAAGATTTCTGTCTTTAATCCAAGGTATCTGCAGATATCAGATACATAAATACAGTTCATAACTGTTGCAAGCATACCAATCTGATCAGCCTTATTCCTGTCGATAGTCTCACTGGTGCGTCCTCTCCAGAAATTACCTCCGCCGATCACGATGCCGATTTCCAGTCCTTCCTCAGCAATTGTCCTGATCTGCTTTGCAACTTCAATAACAGTCGCCTCGTCAAATCCGGTCTTCTTCTCACCGGCAAGGGCTTCACCGCTTAATTTTAATAATACACGTTTCATAGTAACTGTCTCCTGAAATTAATTTTATCGCAGGTAACAGAGGATCGGAATACCTCCTCTGTTACATTCGTAGTTCTATTCTACCATATTCCGGCAACAATTTCATTACCATTTTCATCAACTGTTGTAGAAACTGTGAAATTGCTGTAATAATGGAATCCTGTTTTACCTGTCTCAGGATCATCCTCATAGCTGCTGCCCTGTGGAGAACCGCATGCGCCTTCCAGTGCATCCAGAGACTGACCGATATACTGTTCTGCTGTGGAAATCATATCGCCGCCATTTCCCGGATCATCGTTACTGCCCGGATCATCATTAGTACCCGGATCGTCTGAGTTTCCCCCATTGCCCGGATCATCTGAACTATCCCCGGTTCCATTGCCACTGTTATTATTCTGATCAGAACTGTTGTTACTATCTGTGGAATCAGAATCATCTGCAGAATTCTTATCACTGTCGTCTGTGGAATCTGATTCAGACTCACTGTCATCTGTAATTCCAAGACGTTCCTTTACCGCATCAAGCGTGGATACTTCTTTTGTTGATGTACCTGTCAGATATTTTGCATATGGGATCGCATCATCATCTGTGCCATCCATACATAACGTAATCTGCGAAATTGTTCCAAGCGGAATATCGCGGAAAAAGCATTCATTCGTGTCCTCATCAGTATATGCAATACGGATATCATAGGAAGCTGTACTCTTGTTGGATGTTGTCTGCGTATCTGATGTCTGTGTATCTGATGTCTGTGTACCTGATGTCTGTGTATCTGATGTCTGTGTACCTGATGTCTGTGTACCTGATGTCTGTGTATTTGCAGTCTGCATATAATATAGTGCCTTGTCCTTATCTGTCAGGGTAAACATTCCATTGATGAGATCATCTCCCCATCCTCCATCCTCGTCTGCATCATAATCCTCACTGTCTTCATCCACATGAGTCCGGATATAGAGTGACTGGATGTCATCCCCTGTATTATTTACAAACACAATCTTAGATGCTGTGGAAGTTTTCTCCCCCATTACATTCTTTATGTCTTCATCTGCTGTCTGCTGCATATCCACCATATCGACTGCCTTGGTTACTTCAGGAGTCGGGGTAGCTGTTACCTCTACAGGTGCTGTCTCTGTTGTCTTTTTCTTACCACATCCGGCAGCTGCCACTGTCATTACCAACAGACCTGCCAGTATTAAATAACGTTTCTTCATAATATATTCCCTCCTGCTATATGGAATATCTTTTTTCTTTTTAACAATGTCATTTTTTCAATTCCCTATTATTGCAGAGTATCGAAAACTTGTCAACTAAGCCTCTGCCGATTTCATACAATTTTAAGACTTTCAGATTTTTAAAATCTCTGCCTGCGGACGCATTCTTATGAAAAAATCACATTTTTCCTACTTCATATTATTGCACAAAAGGAAACGCTCACTGTAATCAGCGGATACTCACCAGAAAGGATGTTACTGTGACTTTCACTCGCAAAAAACACCTCGCGGAATATTACCAGTGAACAGTAACGAAAGGACTACCATGTTGCTCTGGCAGTCCTTTCTCATCTCTTTGTGGTCATATTTAATATATTTCTATTCTGCCAGCTTCATCAGAAGTTCCACGCATTCTTCCTCTGATAAAACCGAAGTATTCAGGCAGATATCATAATTTTCCATTTTTCCCCATTCATGTCCTGTATAAAAGTTATAATAATCTCTTCTCTGACGGTCTTTATATGCAATCCTGTCAAGTGCTTCCTCCTGAGAAATATGCTTATTTTTCTTAATCCGTTTAATACGGTCTTCCATATCAGATGCATAAATATACACGCGAAGCAGCTGATTATCATCCTTCAGAATCTGGTCTGCACATCTTCCCACAAAAATGCATGGACCTTCCTGTGCCAGGCGCTTCACTGTCTCTTTCTGCGCATGAAACATCTTCTCCGGAATCGTCAGGCGTTTTTTATCCTGCGATTCTTCTGACATCATTACTCCGATTGCATAAAGAAGACTGGTCTTGCCTTTAAATTCATTGATGATTTCCTGACTGATTCCATGCCTCTCTGCTTCCTTCGGCAAAAATTTACTGTCGTAACAGGGAACTCCCATTTTTTCTGAAAGCAAAGCTGCAATATATCTTCCACCGCTTCCATACTGTCTGCTGATCGTGATTGTTTTCATAGGGCACCACTCCTTTCAGCTCATCTGCCTGAAAATGAATTGTTATTTTTTTATCTATATGATAGATTATAAGAATTTTCGAATATTTTTGCAATATCCATTAATTTTTTCATAACATTTCACAATTTTGAGCCAAAGGATTTAGTAATATTATCAATATAGATTCTTAACCTTAAATTCACGCTCTGCTTCTCTTCTCTGGTCTTTCTTTGCGATATCCTGTCTCTTGTCATAAAGTTTCTTGCCTCGAGCCATTCCAATTTCCACTTTTACCAGACTGTCTTTGAAATAAACTTTCAGAGGTACTAAAGTTAACCCTTTTTCTTTGAGCTTTGCTTCAATCTTATTGATCTCATATCTGTGAAGCAGAAGCTTACGGATTCTCAACGGGTCTTTGTTGAAAATATTGCCTTTTTCATAAGGGCTGATATGCATTCCGTAGATGTAAACCTCTCCGTTCTCTACACGGATAAAGGATTCCTTGATGCTGCATTTGCCCATACGCAGGGATTTTACTTCTGTTCCTGCAAGGGCAATACCGGCTTCATAAGTATCTTCTATAAAATAATCATGAAATGCCTTTTTATTATTGGCAATCAGCTTCATTCCTTTTTTCTTTGCCATAATATCCTCCAAGCCATTTTTATTTAATTCTCTTCTTCATCATTCCAGATATCAGCAACCAGCTCAAAATCTACTGTTTTGAGCATTTTATCTGCATCTGCCACACGGACACAGACTTTATCTCCCAATTTGTAGACTTTCTTTGTCATCTCTCCGCGGAGTTCGTAGGTTTCCTGGTCGAAGATATAGTAGTCATCCCGCAGAGTGTTGACATGTACCAGACCTTCTACTGTATTTGGGAGTTCTACGTAAAGCCCCCATCCGGTAACGCCTGAGATAATTCCCTCGAATTCCTCTCCCAGATGGTAGGACATATATTCTGCTTTCTTCAGCTTGTCTGATTCACGTTCTGCCTCATCTGCACGGCGTTCACATACACTGGACTGTCTCGCAACTTCATCAAGGATTTCAGCATAGTGTTCGGTTCTGCCTTCACGCATCAGTCTGCCTCGTAAGTTATCCTTAATGATCCTGTGGATCTGCAGATCAGGGTATCTTCTGATCGGAGATGTAAAATGGCAGTAATATTTTGCTGCCAGTCCAAAGTGACCGCTGCATTCTGTTGTATATTTCGCCTGTTTCATGGAACGCAGCACCAGACGGCTGATCATTGCTTCATTCGGAAGCCCTTCGATACTTTCGATGATTTGCTGAATTTCTTTTGGAGTGATCTCTTCTTTTGCTTTCTGAATCTTCACACCCTGATTGTGAAGTAATGTCAGAAGACTCTCCACTTTCTCCGGATCCGGATTATCATGGGTTCTGTATACAAACGGAATCTCTTCTGTGCAGTATTCCTGTGCCACAGTCTCATTTGCCATCAGCATGAAATCTTCAATGATTTTGGTTGCCACATTTGCTTCATATGGCTTAACATCGATTGCTTTTCCTGCTGCATTAAGAATAATCTTGCTCTCCGGAAAATCAAAGTCAATGGAACCCCTGTGATGACGGCTGTTTCGTAAGATTCCGGACAGTTCTTTCATCATAAAGAACATCGGGATAAGTGCCTCATACCGTTTCTTTGCTTCTTCGTCTGTGTCCTCAAGAATATTCTTTACATCAGTATAGCACATTCTCTCATTTACGTTAATCACTGTTTCCGCGATCTGATGGGAAACTACCTTACCCTTTTCGTTAATGTCCATCAGGCAGCTCAACGCCAGTCTGTCCTCTCCCTGATTCAGAGAACAGATTCCATTGGAAAGACGTTCCGGCAACATTGGCACAACGCGGTCTGCCAGATAAACACTGGTTCCACGTTTCAGTGCTTCCCTGTCCAGAGCACTGTTGTACTGTACATAGTTGCTTACATCTGCGATATGGACTCCCAGATGGTAAATGTCCCCCTCTTTTGTCAGGGAAATCGCATCATCCAGGTCTTTGGCATCTTCGCCATCAATAGTGACTGTCTGCAGATGTCTCAGATCCAGTCTTCCATCTCTGTCTGCATCCAGCACATGATCCGGAACACGCTGAGCCTGCTTCATTACTTTCTCAGGAAATTCACTTGGGATTCCGAAGCTCTTGACGATTGCCAGGATATCTGTACCCGGTGTTCGGATATTTCCCAGATTCTCCTTAATTTTTCCTTCAGGATTCTTATTTCCGGAGCCATAATCTGTAATCACCACGATTACTTTATCACCATTTTTTATTCCTGCCGCTTCTTTTCTCGGAATGAAGATATCTTTGGAAAATTTCGGATTATCACTGATCACAAAACCGAAATCCCGATTTAACTGATAAGTTCCTACAATTTCAGGCATACCACGCTCCAGAACCTTCACAACTACGCCTTCCTGGCGTTTTCCCTCTTTTTTGTCATTTCTGATGATGATCCTTACTTTATCCTGATGCATAGCTGTTCCTGTATCACTTTCAGGAATAAAGATATCCTCATCCTGCCCTTCAATTTCTACGAAGCCGAAACCTTTGGGATGTCCGATGAAGGTTCCCTCAGCCTGGATTCCCTCCGGCTGCTCTTTTTTATTTTTATCTTTTTTATTTTTATCTTTCTTCTTTCTGCCATACTCTGATCCGTATTCTTCTCTTCGGTCATCGTAATAACGGTCATCTTTTTTCTTTTTCCATTTTCCTTTGACCTTTTCATATCTGCCCTTGCGGTCTACAGATACCTTTCCTTCCTCGCAAAGTTCGTCCAGAACATCATACAGCTCTCTTTTCTCTTCTTTTGAAAGTCTCAGAAGAGAAGAAATCTCGCGGAGTCTCATTGGCTGATAAATAGGATCTCCCATCAGTTCCAGGATAAACTTTTTTCTTCTGTCCATATCTTTTTTACTCATATTACTCCTCACAGCCTCCGCAGAGGACTTTTATCTGATTCAGCTCTTTATGACACAAAAAACACTCTTGCACATAACAAGAGTGTTTCAAATTTCTTTTCTGATTAACCAAGCATATTTAATGCTACAGAAATTACAAAAAATAAAATTCCCATAATAGTGGTTGCCTTAACAAGTCCGCCCTCCATGGAACGACCTTTGTTCTTACCCCAGTATGTTTCTGCTGCTCCGGCGATAGCACCAAGTCCCTGCTGCTTACCTTCCTGCATAAGAACTACTACTGTAAGAGCGATGCAATCTATTATGAAAATGACACTCAGAATGATCTTAATAATCTGCACTTCGTTACACCTCCTAATCAACTGAGTTTCATTGTAACATAGCCGGATGGGGATTTCAACCACAATTCAGAGTTTTTGTCAGGTTTCTTAACAATTTTTTTCATTTTCTTTAAAAGGATTTTCATACACTGCCAGTTCTCCCAATGCCTCATGGATACGAAGAAGCTGATTATATTTGGCATTTCGGTCCGAACGGCAGGGTGCACCTGTCTTAATCTGGCCGGCACCTGTGGCAACTGCCAGATCTGCGATAAATGAATCTTCCGATTCTCCTGATCTGTGAGAAATTACTGTCCTGTATCCCGCTTTCTGTGCCATTTCCACTGCATCCAATGCTTCTGAAAGTGTTCCTATCTGGTTTAATTTTATCAGAATGGCATTTGCCGCTCCCAGTTTGATACCACATGCAAGACGTTTGATATTCGTGACAAACAGATCATCACCTACGAGCTGTATTTTGTCTCCCAGTCTTTTTGTCATCTGTTTCCAGCCTTCCCAGTCATCTTCCTCAAGTCCATCTTCAATGGAAACAATCGGGAACTTCTCTGCAAGTTTTTCATAATATTCTATCATCTCGCCGGAATCCCTGAGAACTTCTTCCCCTTTCATTTTTCCTTCTCCGGGGAAAACATAAACGCCTCTTTCTTCATCGTACAGTTCACTTGCCGCAGCATCAATTGCAATGCTGATATCCTTTCCGGGTTCATACCCTGCCTTTTTTACTGCTTCCAGAATCACTTCCAGGACGCTTTCTGAATCGGAAAGATCCGGTGCGAAACCTCCCTCATCTCCGACTGCTGTTGACAGACCTTTTTGTTTCAGGATAATTCTGAGAAACTGGTATACTTCCGCACACATTCGAATCGCCTGCTCCATATTTTCCGCTCCCGTCGGCATAATCATGAATTCCTGTAAATCCACCGTATTGTCAGCGTGACGTCCCCCTTGTGTCAAGCTAATGACACAAAATTTTTGTAATTTGTCCATCATCACTTCAACTGCAGATTTTCTGCACCTGCTCTACATACTTCACCAGCTCATCAGCAAAATTCCATTCAATTTCTATTCGCTTATCATTATATACCTTGATACCACGAATAAAAGTTACTGCTATCTCTCTGGTTAATTGCTTATTTCCTTCGATCAGGTCTGTCAGGCACTGTCTGCCATCGGGCGGAAGTTCAAATAAACGTTCAGCCGCTTCACTCTGTTCTGTCTCCATTTGCGCTATCGCTAAGGTTTCTTTCTCAATTTGTTTATCCAGCTTGTCATTTTTTCTGGTGAACTCTTCTTCTGAGATTTCTTCCATTGCATATCGCATATATAGTTCAGTCTTCTGGTGCTTGTATCTGCTAATACTGTCTTTGGCATCCCGAATCTTTTTTGCAGCTCCATTCACTTTTGATTTTAATTCTGCTTTCTGTAATTCGAGTACCGGTTCAGCATCATCACTGATCTTTGCAAACAGCTTTATTGCCCTGAAAATCATCTCATTGAACTCGTCATCATATAAATTGTCTGTTACACAATCTTGATTTGCCACATTAAATTTCCTTGGGCACTTAAAGTGCGGATTGCATCTGGTTACATGCTGTAGATTCTGACCGCATCCCCCACATTTTACCAATCCTTTCAGCGGATAATTATTATTGTGGGTTTTGCTCCTCTTTCTGGAATTTAATTCCAACTTTTCCTGTACAGCATCAAACACCTCTTTAGAAACAATCGCTTCATGCGTACCCTCAACCACAATCCAGTCTTCTTCTTTTGTTTTCAAATGCTTATTACTTCCTACCGAAGCAACTTTCCACTTGCCGCCAATCGTAGTTCCCGTATACGTTTCTGTCATCAGTATCAGTCTTACAGTTACCGGATACCAGATATATTTTTCTGTTGTTTTCTTCACACCAGTTTTCAGAACTTCTCTTTTATATTGACCTGGACTCATAATTTTCTGCTCATTCAGGTAACGTGCCAGCTGAGTAATATTCATTCCATCAAGATATTTCTGAAATATCATCTTCACAACAGGCGCTGTCTCCGGATTAATCACGAGGCTGGTCACATCTTCATCAGGCTTCAAATATCCATACGGTGCTCTCGCTCCCATATATTTTCCAGCTTTCTGACGCTGTATCAAAGTTCTTTTTACTTTAACGGAAGTATCAATGCTATGATGTTCGTTAATAATATTTCTGAAACCAACATCAATTCCCGGCATACCAGATTCATATTTCATACTATCAACATTATCATTGATCGCTATGAATCTCACATTCATAAATGGAAAAATTTGTTCCAGATATGTGTCAACCTCTATATGATTCCTGCCGAATCGAGAAAGGTCTTTCACTATAATTGTGCTGACTTTTCCATCTCTTACTAATTCCATCATACTTTGAAATCCTGGGCGATCGAAATTCGTTCCACTATAGCCATCATCTTTGAATTCTAACACTTCCGTATTTTTGAACTCATTTTTACTGGCTATGTATTGCCCAATCACAATTCTCTGATTGGTAATACTATTGGATTCATCCAGCATATCCTCATCTTCCAGCGACAATCTTAAATACTTTACTATGCACTTACCATCTGACATCTGATCACCCCCTCCTCTAAAATTTCTGATAACGCCTGTATTTCATCTTGAAATTTAAATTCGATCTCTATACGTTTGTCTTCATATAAAGAGATTTTCTTTATATAAGAACGGACAACATCTTTTGTAAGGAATTCCAAATTCTTTCCTTTACTGAATTCAGCAAGCCACGAGAAGTTCTTTTTACACAATTTTTCTGTAATTTTTCTACTCTTCTCAATTTCTTTCTGTCTTGTAACCAGGTCTTTTTCGACCATAGTTATTCTTTCTGTCATACGATTATATGCATCCGTATCAATCTCGCCCGAAACATATTGCTCATATAATTCAAATCGTCTTGCTTCGTTCCTTTTATTGAGCTGAACAATCTTACTCTGTTCCCTGTTCAAATATTTTTGGAATGTTTCAAAATATTCATCATTAAAGCGTTTCAGTTGCGTTTTTAATTCACATACTGTTTTTAGCTGCATGATAAGTGCCCGATACACCAGTTCATCAATTACTTCTTCTTTCCAGCGATTACAGTTATATTTTTCCTTGGAAATTTTTGCGTAATTACCACAAATGAAATAGTAATTGTAATACAAAACACCATTCTTTTCGCTGTAATAGTATCTCCGAACCATATTAGCGCCACAGTCACCACAGTATATCAATCCAACATACTTATTATCCTGTTTTCCATGAGTCTGCATATTCGATAAATCTTTTTTGGGCAATGCTTTCTCCTGCTTTAATTTGATTACATTTTGTACTTTTTCAAATAATTCAGCACTCACTATAGCCTTATGGGTATTCACATGTTCAATCCATTCTTCTTTATCCAACATTACATTTTTTTCTTTTGTAAGAAGTGAGGTTCTTGTTTTATGTGAATAAGTATTTCCCAAATAGTGCCTATTTTCCGCAATCTGTTTAATTACAGATGATTGCCAATGCATATCCGTTTCGTCAATTCTATCCAAGAATAACTTCCCAGTTCTTGCGTATACCCTTGGCGAAGCCAGCAGCATGGTATTAAACTCTCTCGAAATTTTCAAATATGACTGCCCTGCAGCAAGTTTTTCAAATATTTCTACTACATACGGTGCAGTTAGAGGATCGGGAACCGTAGTAGATTTTCCTTTTTCATCTCTAGCTCTCTTATACCCATAAGGAGCATCTCCACCACAATATTCACCTGACTCCATCTTAATTTTCATAGCACTTGCCATCTTTACTGATGCATCTTTTGCATACATATCATTTGCAAGATTCGATATCATGATTCCCAGCATCTGATTGTCACATTCAGGACTGATACTGTCATAGTTATCATTCACTGATATAAAGCGTACTTGCATAAACGGAAATATTTTTTCCAGATATTTCGATACTTCTTCCAAATCTCGACCAAATCGTGATAAATCTTTTACTATGACCGTATTTATTTCTTTTGTTTTGATGTCACCTAGCATTCTCACAAAATCATCGCGATCAAATTTCGTACCTGATATACCGTCATCCTTATAAAACTTTACAACTTCAATATCCGGATGAGATTCTGCATATGAAAGAGCAATCAATTTCTGTGTTTCCAACGACTCTCTTTTTTCTCCGTTGTTATCTACAGATATTCTGGTATAAATACCGGCTTTCCAAACCTTCTGTGGTGATGCCTGTACGAATGTTTCAGCCTGTTTCATCTGGCGATTTCTTGTTCTTGCCATTATACAGCCACCTCCTGTTTTGTTTTTCCAATCTGTTCCGCCAGTCTTGCAGCTGTTACCAGCTCATCCTGGAATCTGTAAACAATCTCTATTTTTTTCCCTTCAAATACATTTATTTTTTCCACATATTGAAGAAGCATATCTCTGTCAAGATCTCCCAGAGATGGTTTCTCAAGAAATGTATTCACCCATTCTTCGCACAACAGCTTATTTTCCAGCAGATCTTCCATATATTCTTCCTGCTTTTCAATATTGCTTTCCAGACTTTTAATTTCTGTCTGATACCGCTCTCTAAGTAAAGTATAATCATCCTTGGAAATAACTCCTGATGCAAGATTTCCTGATAATGAATGTAACAACTTATAATATTTATTGACTTTGTTTCGTAATTCAAGTATCAGGTCATCATGCTGTATCAACGTCTGTGTATCCAAAGAGTTCTCTTTTAAATACTCTACTGCACTTCGTATGGCATCCGTCATCTTGCTGTACATTTTCAAAGAATCCATCACCAGTTGAATCAGCACATCTTCTCTAATGCTATGCCTGGAGCATTGATCCTTCTTTTTATTGTAAGAAGAACAGATATAAAAAACTGTCTTTTCTCCCTTGTAACTATTGGTTCGCCGAATCAGATTACTTCCACAGTCTCCACAGGATAATAACCCACCAAATAAATAAAGTCTGTTTTCTCCGGGAGCTATCCTTGTATCCTTCGCAAGTAACATCTGAACTGTTTCATATTCTTCTTTTGTAACGATACCTTCATGATGATTTTCAAAAATTACCCATTCTTCTTTTGGCAATGCCCTCTGCACTTTAACTTTATAGTTAATTCTTTGGGACTTTCCCTGCTGAAGCACTCCGTAGTAGATTGGATTTTTTAAGATACGGATAATTGCTACTGCTGACCACCTGGATGTCAAATGTGTCTGAAATGACGATTTGAAATTTACTCCGGTCGCACGTTTGTAATCAGCCGGTGCAAGAACTCCCAGTTCATTCAGTTTATCTGCAATCAGCTGATTGCTCATGCCCTCCATCTTCCAGGTAAAAATATCTCTTACATGCTTTGCAGCAACCGGATCAATTTCTATCTGACTTTTATCAGTATCACACTTTTTATACCCATATGACACGTAATTTCCCACATATTCTCCAATATTTCTTTTTGCACTCAAGTGGCTTCTTACTTTTTGAGAATTCTGTCTGCAATACGTGTCATTGACAAAGGATTTTACCGGTAATACAAGATGTGTATCGGTAATGTTTGCTGTTTCAGAATCATAATTATCATTGATTGCTATAAATCGTACTCCCAGTTGTGGAAATACTTTTTGAATATACCGATCAACATCTATATGCTCCCTACCAAATCGGGATAAATCTTTTACAATGATACAGTTGATTTCCTTATTTTCAATTGCTTTGAGCATTGCCTGAAAACCAGGTCGATTAAAATCTGTACCTGAAAAACCATCATCTTTAAATGTCTCAACAATAGTAATATCAGACGTCGATTTCATATAGTTATCAATCAAAATTGACTGATTTACAATAGATTCACTTTCAGCCTTATCTCCGTCCTCAATACTGAGACGAAGGTACTTGGCTGCTATCCAGATATTTTTTTTCATAAAAAACACTCCTATCCAAAGATTCTGCCAAAACAGAACCCTTAAATAGAAGTGCTCTATTCAAATTTAGTCCTGTTAGCATTATAGCACACTTCGTCTTCTGTGTGAATATGAAATTTTGTTGTTCCAGTTATTTCCTTACGCCAATCCAGCTTTCTTTGCTACAAGCTGTTTTGTACAATCTATATAGGAAAGGGAAGCTGCTGCATTAAAAACACTTTTTACGACATAGCCCATATCTTCATATACATACGGATTATCAGAGTGGTTAAGCAGCACCTCCATCTTATTATTTTTCCTGCTATCCAGCTCTGAAATCAAATCCTTGTACTTTGGCAAACTATCTCGGTCAATCTCTTTGATATCAACCGTTTTCAACGCTTCTAATCTTTCAACTGCTGTCATGGACATCGCCTCCTTTTCCTATAGTTACCATTATCGAAAATAAATATTCGTAACAGCTATGTAGTCTTCTCTTCCATTCCCATCTGAATCTGTACTGCTTTCAGTACCCGATCCAGGCTCCACTTGTTCACTCTTCCGCATTTCTCAATAATACATTTCGTAGAAATGCTCATAACCTGTTCAGCCAGTGCCAAACTTCCTTTTCGGATTCCCGTCATATCATATTTGCTGATAAATACATGTGTTGGCAAATACCGTTTCTTATATATTCTTGATGTCAGCGGAACTACCGTTATGACTGAACTGTATGTATTGGCTTTATTATTACTCACTACGATTACCGGTCTCACTCCACCCTGAACCGAAGTTGTCGGGAACATACCGAGATCCGCCCATAAGATATCGCCTCTTCGAATCGTCACTTGTCATCTCTCCAATCTTTTTTTATTTGTAAAGCATTCATAGCGCTATATTGGCTCCACAGGAATACGGCAGAGTTTCTTTCCCATAAGGAAAGCTCTGCCGCATAACCTCTATAGCCAATTTGATTATTAAACAGTGCTCGCTCGATTCTATTTATCCTCGATACCCCGAATCGTTACTCCCGCATATGCAGGAAGGGAATAATAACCTGCCCGGATGCATACTCCGGACCACAACCCGGAAACTCTCGTTTCCAGGCTCCAGCAGTTCATAGGTTTACCAGTTACAGACTTCTCAGGGTCTGCAAGTGTATCGCATCTCATATATGTCATCGCATCACCAGCCTGCCAGCTAGCTTCGGTCAGTGCTTTTTCGCAGCATTACGGACTGAACTAAAATCTTTGTTTTGTCTTATAATCCTATAGCGGCATCTTCCTCGTGCTCACTGTATGAAATGTCACATCAGTTATTATTGAATATTCAGTTATCATGGTTCATTTTAGGAAGTCCTTTAACTTCCTCTAATTACTAAAGTCAAATGACTTTGGCAGATGCAAAAGATTTTGAAAAATTTTTAAAAAAATTTATTCATATACATTTCACGCATCTTATTAAGAGTGGATTTCAGCTTGTATGACAGCATCTGTCTGGAAATCCCCATAATCTCCGCCATCTGTGTCTGTGTCTTGTTTTCAAAGAAAATGCCATAAATAATCATGCGTTCCTCTGAGTTCAGCTGATTGATCACTTTGTGAATATCCTGCTGTTCCATTTTTGTCAGTACACAGTGCTCCACATCACAGTTCAGATCTGGAAAATCCTCAATCATGAAGACTTCTCCATCAATGGACTGACCGCTGTAAGGTACCTCCCGCAGCATCTTATCCACGACCTCACCCAGTTCGTTCTTGATCTCAACTTTTTTTGCCTTGCTGCTTCTGTAAAAATTGTTCATCGCATACGCAACTTCTTTTGTAACTTCGATCATTTCTCCATCAATATTTGCGTAATACTTTCCTTCATAAAAATATGGGTGTTCAATATACATGTCCGTTCCTCCTGAATTTGAAATCTTGTTGCTCGTTTCAAATCCAGAAGGCGGACCTCTGTTTAGAATCATGCCTGCTCCGCCTTTATCCTGCCGGGATACGCCCGCAGTTATTGGCTGAAAAATTCAGGCACGAAAAAAAGCCCCAGTAGTTTTTTCTTAACTACTGAGGCTTTCGTCTCTTTCTTGTATTCAGTTATCTATGCCTTCTTTCATCAGCATAATCATTGTATCAGGATAAAGTTCACAAAGTATCCGCAATACGTTCCCATAAGTTCATGTCATTATTAGAATCGTACATATTTCAGTGTAAAAAGTTCACTATTCAAATTCTGATTATTTATAGTTAATATGTTCTATCAAAATGACTATTTTCTTTTTCATTATTTAATTTAACCTATTGTGCTACTTCAAATAGATTATGTGAAAACCTGTAAAACCGCA
>NZ_JAJDML010000003.1:0-149801 GCF_020594215.1 Blautia sp. DFI.1.216 | reverse complement strand
GAGACATACAAGCCAAAATTCCATTGCCGCAGGCAATCTGGAATGAATTTTGGCTCAGTTACTGAGAACGGAGTGAACAGTAACTGAGTTTATAAGAATTTCATAAAAAGTTTATGATTATATTAGTTGCTACCTGCGGTATATATGGTAAAATAAGAGTACGAACGTTACTGATAACGGAGAGAGCAGTAGAGTTTTGATATGTATTTCTGGCAAAATGGAGTGTAGAAGATGAACAGAAAAGAATTTTTGGAAATCCTGAGAAGCCAGCTTGCCGGGCAGATGCAGGAGGGCAAAGCAGCAGCACATATCAGGTATTATGAAGATTATATACAGTCTCAGGTACGTGGCGGACGTTCAGAGCAGGAAGTACTGCAGGAACTGGGAGACCCGCATCTGATAGCAAAAACTCTGATCGATACAGATGATGGAAGTACACAGGAAGATTACGGAGAGTATTCTTCTTACGGAAGTAGTTATGGCAATGAGACAGAGCTTCCTCATCAGCAGGAGAAAAGATGGAAAAAAGTAATCGATCTTTCTACCTGGCATGGCAAGGCTGTTGTTATTGCAGCGGCGGCTGTTATAATTGTTTTACTGATACTGATAATCGGAGTTGCGATTCCGTTTTTTATTATTCTTGCAATTATTCTTTATTTTCTTTCATGGCTGAAGAAAAGAAATGATCAATGAAAATCTGTGCAGGGTTTCAGAAAAGAAACCCTGCGCAGAATCTTAAAATCTTAAGTGTAAACGTTCTTGTTTCACGATATTAATTCCCCTTGAATATTTATAATCATACAATCTCAACTTATTTCTATTCTTTAATCCTGCCAGGTGCAGGGAAAAATCCCACATTCATTTTTATATTTTTTGTTCGGAAAGGAGACGGAAAATGAAACACAATTTCAAACTGAAAGAACGCCTTGGAGCTTTGCTGCTTGCAATGCTTTTTATTCTGCAGGCAATTCTGGGGCTTGTGCCTGTCTGCGTAACTCAGGCGGCACCGTTAACTGTAGAAACATGGGACAGTGACAAGGTGGTAGATTATGGTTATCGCTTTAACATGAAGTTTCAGCCCGGAATTACCACATATGAATCTTTTGGGTGTGATAATCTGGACAGGGAAGCTTTTTCAGACAATGGAAAAAGTGAACGTGACACAGAGTGCGTTCGTGTAGGAGCGGACTATAAAGCCGGAAGCGCAGGGATGCGTTATAACAATGTAGGAAAAGATGGAAATGGAAATATTGTTGATGTCAGACTCATTCTTGTGGGAGTAGAGAATGCAGAACCCCGTTATGATCTGCGCACTGCAGAATCGATTGTTCAGAATAAAGGCGGAGCTACGTTTGCATGGAAAGATAATGAAGCTTATCCAATGGTTGGCTTTTCCAAAAACAGTATCGGTGTATTTATTTATTCTGTAGGATACGCAAAGGTTAAGTTTCAGTTTCTGAAGCATGGAACAGAAGAAACACTGCCGATCAGTGGCCATGGAACCATACGTGATATTGATGCGGGACAGGGAGTCCGTATTCCGTCAGACAGCAGTCTGGATAATGCATATGTTCTGAAAAACAATGATTATCTGACGGTAGATGGGAATTCTGTAAGCTCACCCCTTGGTTCCGTTGAGCCGGATGATCCGAGAGGATGGCTGAATCTTTTTTATAATACAGATAATTTTACGGTAGAATTCTGTCATCAGTTCAGACTGGATAAATGGGATAAAAGTCGTGAAGATGCCATTGCAAAAGCCGGTTCTCAGGAAAGATGGGCAGAGATTACAAGAAATAAATATCTGGATCCATCAGGCAACAGTTATTGTCCGAACTTTAAAGGACAGAAATACTGCAAAGCATATGCATATTTTGATTTTACATCCTATTGTTTCGGTGATGTTGAGATGAAAAAAGCGCCTGAGAAACGTGTGGGAGAGGCAAACTGTACATGGGAACAGGCAGCTGCCACATCAAAAGAAAAACCTTTTGGCATTCGTCAGGGACAGGAATTCCAGTATATGATCCGGGCGGAGGTGACACCCAATAGACTGAAATCCTTTGTGGTACAGGATATACTTGAGGATTGTCTTACTATAGAGGATGCATCAAAAGTCAGTATTGTGAATGATGCAGGGCAGACAGTGACAGACTGGTTTGATGTTGCTGTTGAAGGACAGAAAGTGACCTGCAGGGCCAAAGCAGAGAGCCTTCAGGATGAAGCATTTACAGATAATCAGACTTACACATTTACTTTAAAAGTACGCCAGAGACCGGAATCAGAAATTAACATTTCAAAATACCTTGCAGAGGATGGATACAGTATTCTTGTACCAAACCATGCATCCATGAGTTATGAACGTACAAACGGAAGCGGAGATACAATGGATACGGAAACAGTGTGGGTAAAGGGTGTGATTCCACCGGAACTGGAAGTAAAGAAAAATACTTCTCAGTATGAATGGAAAACGGGAGATATCATAGATTATGAGGTTCTGGTTTCTCAGACAAAACAGGATGTAAAAGCAGTAAATGTTGTTATTACAGACGAGCTTCCATCATGTCTGCAGTTTCTGGAAGGGCAGTATGCTGTAGAGACAAGTCAGGGAGGCGAGAACTGTACGCTTACCGGACAGGGAGAAAATGGATGGAAAGCAGAGTGTCCGTCCCTGAAGTATGGGGAGACGATCACAATCCGTTTTAAATGTCAGGCATCTGCGGATTCCAATGGACAGGAATGGGAAAATATTGTGACTGCAACAGCGGATAATCTGATCAATCCTGAGACAGGAGAACAGGAATCCAGAAAGGATATGGCAGAAGTATGGCCGAACAGTCCACAGCTTGAAATTGATAAAACAGCAGACAAATATGAATGGCAGGCAGGAGAGCAGGTAGCTTACCGGATCGTGGTGAATAATGTAACGGCAGGAACAATTGCAAAAGATGTAACTATTACTGATATTGGTCTGCCGCAGGGACTGGTTCTGGCAGGTGGTGCACAGAGCATGGAAGTACTGGGAGTTCAGCAACAGGTAAACTATCCCGTACCGGATAAGAAAACAGGACAGGCATATGAAGCGAGATCTGTGGATTCTCAGTTGAATGCAGATGAGAACGGATTTTCCTTTTATTGTTCTTATGTGCCATACAGTCAGCCTGTAACGATTATTTTCCATTGTATCGCACAGGAAGAGGCAAATGGACACGAAAGCGTAAATGCAGCAACTGTAAAAGCTGCTAATACAGATGAGAGATCTGATGATGCAGAAGTATATGTAAATTCAGGAGAATTCTGGATTGAGAAATCTGCAGATCATTATGAATGGCAGGTCGGAGAACAGGTACAGTACAATGTGGTGGTGGAGAATAAAAAAGCAGGTACAGTGGCCCGGAACGTAACTGTCTGGGATACCGGTATGCCGGCAGGACTTGCGCTTTCATCGGCAGAGGATGTATCGGTAAGCGGAATCCCACAGAATATTACGCAGCTGACAGCAGGGACCAAAGATGTTTTGAACCAGCTCAATCCGGAATTTTATAATGAGACATCAGAGAAACCGGTGAATTATGAATTTCTTCAGGAGGGAAGCGGATGGAGACTGAACATTTCAGATCTTCCGGCAAATACTCCGGTTATGATTTCTTTCCTTTGCACAGTTGCGGAAGCGGCAAATGGAATGGAAAGCATTAATGTTGCCAATGTGCAGGCGCAGAATGCCCCTGTTTCACAGGATGACGCAGAAGTGTATGTAAATACAGCAGTTCTTTCTATTGAGAAAAGTTTTCAGAATCCATATCTGGCAGCCGGGGACGGACGTGCGGAAAATGAATTTCGGGTAGGAGAACAGGTGAATTATCAGGTTACGGTTAATAATCTTCAGAAGGGATCTATCGCAAGAAATCTTGTGATCAGTGATCTTTCCCTTCCTGAAGGGCTGGCTCTGGACGGAGCTGAAGATGCTGTTACTGTAAGCGGTGTTCCGGCTGTTATTCAGAATCCGGTGGCAGGAACTGATGATGCAGGAAATCAGCTGAATCCGGAAAATTATAAAGAAACAGTGGAAAAACCGGTCAGCTGTCAGGTTACACGTCAGGGAACCGGATGGATCGTGACGATTTCAGATCTTCCGTATCAGACACCTGTGACTGTTAATTTCCGCTGTACTGCGCAGGAAAGCGTAAATGGGATGGAGATTGTAAATACAGCACAGGCGTATGCAGATAATGCACAGAAAGTAAAGGACTCCTCAAAAATCTGGGTGAACTCGCCTGTTCTTAACGTAGAGAAGACGACGGACAAACCATTTTACAAATATGGTGATATTATTACATACCGCATTGTCCTGACACAGGAGCAGACCGGATGTGTGGCGCGTAATGTTACTCTGCAGGATGTGATCGATACTCAGGGAGTACGTCTTCTGAAGGATTCGGTGATTCTGATGGATGAGAAAGGAAATGTGGCAGATGCTGATGTACAGATCAATGATGATAATACTTTCCTGATGTCAACAGGCAGGACACTGGTCAGGGACAGCAGATATAGTATCTGCGATAATGATAAAGGCGGTCTTTTTGAGCAGGTAATGTATAATCCTCTGGACTGTCAGGAACAGAAAAGTATGATCGTGGAATATCAGGCAGCAGTGATTGATGCAGCCCTGGCAGGACAGAAAGTGCACAATACTGCAGTTGCAGACAGCAGTGAAAAGATACCTGCAACCGGGGAAACAGAGACAGAGGTACACAGTCCGATTCTGGAAATTGTGAAGGAATCAGATAAGAAAGAGTATGCGTCCGGTGAGAAAGGATACTATAAGCTGACAGTAAGACAACTGCGTGAGGATGTCACAGATCAGAATATTGTTATCGAAGATAAACTGGAAACCCAAGGGGCTTCTATTGTAAAAGACAGCATTTTTGTGAAGAAAAACGGCATAGAGCTGAAAGATGCCAAAATAGAGGCAGATGATACAGGATTTGTAATTCAGACAGGAGCATCGTTGTCAGATATGGATAAAATTGAAGTCTGCTATGAAGTGGTATTTAAAACAGAAAGCACAGAGCCTGAAAAAATTGTAAACACAGCGAAAGCAAGAGGAGATATTTCACCGGAAATTGCGGCGCAGCAGGAGGTATATGTGAAAACAAAAGCAGAACCCACTGCCACACCAACACCGTCTGCAACACCGAAACCAACAGAAACACCAAAGCCGACAGAGACACCAAAACCTACAGAAGTACCGAAACCGACGGAGCAGCCAAAAGCCACACCAACACCATCTGTACCGGGAACCTGCCCGAAAATGACTCCTGTACCGACGAAAGCACCGTTGGCATCTTACAATGGTGGAAATAATGGAGGCACAACTTCCGGAAACGGAGGCAGCAGTTACGGAAATTCGGGTGGATACGGAAGCTATCAGGGTGGTTCCATGGCAGGAAGTTCTAAAACAGGAGATGTCAGACCGTTTAAAATGATGGCTGTTCTTGGACTTATCGGAATGGGACTGCTGACAGGAGGTGTGGTGATCTACAGAAGAACTGTTTCCGGGAAAAGAAATATAAAGGGTATGCCGCGGAAATGAAAAAACTCAGAACATTTGCAGTAAGTATGATCATAGCAGCAATTGGGCTTCTTATATATTGTGCCGGCTTCTATATAAAAAGTTATGAACAGAATCTTGCAGCAAGGCAGGAATATGCAGAGCTTTCCAAAATGGCAGGGGTGAAGAACAGAGCAGGTGCCGGATTATTGGCAGATGGCAAAAAAACTGATGAAGACAGCAGTACAAAAAACAGTGAAAAAAAACGCAGGAAAAAACAGAGAAGATCTTCTGAATCAAAAAACAAAAACTGTACAGATGAAATCAGGGAATCCTTCGGGATTTCCTGGGAAAATTTAAGAAAGATCAACTCTCAGACAGTTGCCTGGATTACTGTCCCGGGAGCCGATATTTCTTATCCTGTAGTTCAGGCGGCAGATGATGAATATTACCTGAAACATAATTTCAGAGGAGAGGAAGATCTGTTTGGATGTATTTTTCTGGAACATGACATAAAAAAGAATTTCACAGATTCCCACAGTATTCTTTACGGGCATAATATAGAAGGTAATATGATGTTTGCAAATCTGAACCGTTATGAACAGCCTGAATTTCTAAAAAAATGTCCTGAAATTGAGATCACAACACCAAAAAGAAAGTTTCTGTACAAAATTTTTTCTGTGGAACAGGCATCTTCCCAAAGCCCGGCATTTGAATATGGATACAAGTTATCCAGTCCTGCATACAGGAGACAATTATCTATATTGAAAAATAATTCCATGTATGACACAGGAGTAGAGCCTGATGAAAGGGAGAGAATGGTGACTCTGATCACCTGTAATTCACGTCTGGATAAAGAAATACGTATGGCGGTACATGGGATTTGCCATGAATGTTATGGTATAGAAAAAGCTGAGCCGAAGTGATGTTGAAATCAATCGGATATTGGTAACTTTCGTAAAGGATGAACTGTTACTGTTCACACATCACTATCCCTCGAGGTGTTTTGGAAAAAACTAATGAAAAATCTCTCGATATTTTGTATAATTTATGCATAAAAAACAACTTGTTCGTACGTGCGTACAAGTTGTATCCTAAATACAGGAGGGAAGAAGACATGACAGATAATGGAAAGCCGAAATATTTCTCACTGATGGAACAGCTCAGAAGTGATATTATGTCAGGAGCTATCCGACCGGGAGAGAAGCTTCCTTCAGAAAACGAGCTTTCACAGAAATATTCCTTGAGTAGACATACAGTTCGTAAAGCACTGGGAATCCTGGAGCAGGACGGATATGTAGAGGCATTTCACGGAAGAGGTACTTATTGCTCTGAGAATATGCGCCATATAAAGAATTCAAAGAATATTGCGGTAGTGACCACATATATTTCTGATTATATTTTTCCGAGACTGATACAGGGAATGGATAATGTCCTTTCAGAAAGCGGTTACAGTATTATCCTGAAAAACACAGCAAACAGCAGACAGAAAGAGGCCAGATGTCTGGAGGAACTTCTGAAGAAAGATATTGATGGACTGATCATTGAACCAAGCAAAAGTGAGATGATCTGTAAACACAGAAATCTTTATCAGAATCTGGATAAATTTGAAATTCCGTATGTGTTTATTCAGGGAATCTATTCAGAAATGAGGGATAAACCTCATATTCTTATGGATGATGCACAGGGAGGCTATCTTGTAACAAAATATCTGCTGGAACTGGGACATAAAAAGATCAAGGGTTTCTTTAAGGCAGACGATATGCAGGGACTGGAGCGCCACAAGGGATATGTGAAGGCCTTACAGGAGTCAGGGATTGCCTATGATCCTGATGATGTTGTCTGGTTTCATACAGAGGACAGGAAAGTAAAACCTGCACTGATGGCAAAAGAAATGGTACAGAGCGGACAGCTTCCGGATGGAATCGTCTGTTACAATGATCAGATTGCTGTTCAGGTTATGGAAGAACTGGAGAAAATGGGAGTCAGGATACCGGATGATATTTCCATTACCGGTTATGACAATTCACTGTATGCTCAGCGAGGAAGCGGAATCACAACGATAGCTCATCCGCAGGAAAAGCTGGGAGAAATGGCAGCAGAGCTTATACTTGAGAAGATCAACGGAGTTCCTGAAGAAGAAAGTAAGGTTGAAAGACTGATTTATCCGGAACTGATCATACGGGGATCATGCAGAAAAATATTGTAAACAAATGAAATAAATAAAAAATAAAAATAAATCCGGGAGGAATTTTATCATGAAAACAGGAAGAAACTATAAGTTCTGGTTTTGTACAGGTTCACAGGATCTTTACGGAGATGAGTGCTTAAGAAAAGTTGCTGAGCATTCCAGAATCATTGTTGAGGAATTAAACAAGAGTGGTGTTCTTCCATTTGAATTAGTATGGAAACCAACACTGATCACAAACGAACTGATCCGTAAAACATTTAATGAGGCAAATGCAGATGAGGACTGTGCAGGTGTTATCACATGGATGCATACTTTCTCACCGGCAAAATCATGGATTCTTGGTCTGAAAGAATACAGAAAACCGCTTTGCCATCTTCATACACAGTTTAATGAGGAGATTCCTTATGATACCATTGATATGGATTTTATGAATGAAAACCAGTCTGCTCATGGCGGTCGTGAATATGGTCATATTGTTACAAGAATGGGAATCGAAAGAAAAGTTATTGTCGGACACTGGGCAGATAAAGATGTTCAGGAAAGACTTGCTTCCTGGATGCGTACAGCAGTTGGTATCATGGAGAGCAGCCATATCCGCGTATGTCGTGTAGCAGATAACATGAGAAACGTAGCTGTTACAGAAGGTGATAAAGTAGAAGCACAGATCAAATTCGGATGGGAAGTTGATGCTTATCCTGTAAATGAGATTGCTGATTATGTAAAAGATGTAGCTAAAGGTGATGTAGATGCGCTGGTAGATGAATACTACAGCAAATATGATATTCTTCTTGAGGGAAGAGATCCGGAAGAATTTAAACGTCATGTAGCAGTTCAGGCTCAGATTGAGATCGGATTTGAGAAATTCCTGGAAGAGAAAAATTATCAGGCAATCGTTACACACTTTGGAGATCTGGGTGCTCTTAAACAGCTTCCCGGACTTGCAATCCAGAGACTTATGGAAAAAGGCTATGGATTCGGTGCAGAAGGCGACTGGAAGACAGCTGCAATGGTTCGTCTGATGAAGATCATGACAGCTGGTGTAAAAGATGCAAAAGGAACTTCCATGATGGAAGACTATACATATAACTTTGTACCTGGAAAAGAAGGAATCCTTCAGTCTCATATGCTTGAGGTATGCCCGTCTGTCGCAGATGGTAAGATCGGCATTAAAGTATGCCCGCTTTCCATGGGTGACAGAGAAGATCCTGCAAGACTTGTATTCACAAGCAAGACAGGCCCGGGTATTGCAACATCCCTGATCGATCTTGGAGACCGTTTCCGTCTGATCATCAACGATGTGGAATGCAAGAAGGTTGAGAAACCGATGCCGAAGCTTCCTGTAGGAAGTGCATTCTGGACACCACAGCCAAATCTTAAGACAGGTGCAGAAGCATGGATCCTTGCAGGCGGAGCCCACCATACAGCATTTTCCTATGACCTGACAGCAGAGCAGATGGGTGACTGGGCAGCAGCTATGGGTATTGAAGCTGTTTACATTGATAAAGATACAAATATTCGTGATTTCAAGAATGAACTGAGATGGAATGAACTTGCATTCAGAAAATAATAATTTTTGTAATTAATACAGAGGCTGTCATATCAGGCTGAAATTAACTGCCTGGAATGGCCGCCCTGAGAAGTTTAAAGTAATAAAAAGTATGTTAAAACCGTAAAATTTCCATGGTAAAACAATAAAAGAAATGCAATAATATTGGTGTACAAACAATATATGATTATAGATTGTCGAATGATCTGTAATCATAAATAACAGAGAAACAGGGAGGTACATAAAAATGGGAGCAGCAGAAGCAAAAGCAGCGATTCTCGCTAACAAAACAGCGCTTGGTATTGAATTTGGTTCTACCAGGATCAAAGCAGTACTTGTAGATGATAAAAATCAGCCAATCGCATCTGGCGGTCATGAATGGGAAAATCGTTATGAAAACGGTGTCTGGACATATAGCCTTGATGATATCTGGACAGGCATTCAGGACTGTTATCAGGATATGGCAAGGGATGTGAAGGCAAAATATGACATAGAACTGGAATCTGTAGGTGCATTTGGCGTCAGCGCCATGATGCATGGATATATGCCATTTAACAAAGAGGGAGAACTTCTTGTACCATTCCGTACATGGAGAAATAATATTACAGGGGAAGCCAGTGAAAAGCTGATGGAGCTGTTTAATTACAATATTCCTCAGAGATGGAGTATCGCACATCTGTACCAGGCAATTCTTAATGGCGAGGAACATGTAAAAGATATCGATTATATTACAACTCTGGAGGCTTATGTCCACTGGAAACTGACAGGAAAGAGAGTTCTCGGTATCGGTGACGCAGCAGGTATGTTCCCGATTGATACCACAAAGGCAGATTACAACCAGGAGATGGTTGATAAATTCGATGAACTGGTTGCTCCTTATGGATTCTCATGGAAACTTCGCGATATTATGCCGAAAGCCCTTGTTGCAGGTGAAGATGCCGGTGTTCTTACAGAAGAAGGTGCGAAACTTCTCGACGTAACAGGAAAACTGAAAGCCGGAATCCCGATGTGCCCTCCGGAAGGTGATGCAGGAACAGGCATGGTTGCCACAAACAGTGTAGCAGTACGTACGGGTAATGTTTCCGCAGGAACTTCTGTATTTGCCATGATCGTTCTGGAAAAAGAGCTTTCCAGACCTTATAAAGAAATTGATATGGTTACCACTCCGTCCGGACATCTGGTAGCTATGGCTCATTCCAACAACTGTACTTCTGACCTGAATGCATGGGTAAATATATTTAAAGAGTTTGCAGAAGCTATGGGTATGGAAGGGGATATGAACAAACTGTTCGGAACCCTTTATAATAAAGCACTTGAAGGAGATCCGGACTGTGGCGGACTTCTGTCTTACTGCTATTTCTCAGGCGAGCATATGACAGGCTTTGAAGAAGGACGCCCGTTATTTGTACGTTCTCCTGAGAGCAAATTCAATCTTGCAAACTTTATGAGAACCAATCTGTATACATGCCTTGGAGCCATGAGGGTAGGTCTGAACCTTCTGTTTGAGAAAGAAAATGTAAAAGTAGACCGTCTTCTTGGTCATGGAGGATTATTCAAGACAAAAGGCGTAGGACAGCAGATTCTGGCAGATGCTGTCAATGCACCGGTATCTGTAATGGCTACTGCAGGTGAGGGCGGAGCGTGGGGAATCGCACTTCTTGCTTCTTATCTGGTAAATAAAGAAGAAGGTGAGACTCTGGAAAGCTTCCTTGATAATAAAGTGTTTGCAGATCAGGAAAGCAGCACACTGGATCCAAAACCGGAAGGTGTGGCTGGATTCAATGCATTTATGGACAGCTATATGAAAGGTCTTTCTATTGAAAGAGCAGCAGTAGAGTCTGAAATCTGGTAAATGTTGAGAAACAAACTGTTTGCCGGCGCATATGAAAATGAATAGGAAAAGAAGAATATAAAAAACAGAGCAGCATCGCAGATCATGAGACCGGCGATGCTGTTTTTTGCAGTTTTTCTGAAATTGTTATCAAGTGATTCGCAGCCGAATAAATACAAAGAGAAAGCCCCGGCAGGGGAGCTGCCGGGACTTTCAAGGGGAGTATAAATAATTAAATAAGGGGTTTATGTAAAAAAAATTTTTGAAGGGTAAATTCTTTTTACAGCTATGATTATAATATAGCTTGGTGAAAAAAGCAACATATTTTGATGAATATTCCCCCCGGTTTTTGGGATAATAGTCAATGTGAAGCACTTTCAGCGATGAAGTGTGGAAGAAAAAAACCGGATTTTGCAGAGTATCAGGAGATCCGGGCAGATAAATCTCATCAGGAGGAAAATAATAATGGCAAAAAACTATGAATCTGAGAGTAAAAACAGCAGAAATTACACAGGAACTTCAGATAAGAACAGCTATGGCAATGAAATGAACCATGCTGGTAATGCAAAAAACAGTGTGAAAAGCAAAAACGAGACAGATTGTAGAAGTAAAGCAAAAAATAAAACTTCCCAGTCTTACAGCTCAGAAGAAGACAGATATTGATTGGATCAGGAGGGGGAAATGCCCCTCCTGATCTGCTGTGAGCCAATTTATGTGTCGGCTGTTTTTTGTCAGGCAGTGGCACATCTGTCCCTGATATCATATGATATAACAAAAAGGAGTCTGCCATGTTTCCGGTGGAAACGATTTCTGCAAAAATGCTGGATTATTATGTGGGCCGAAGGGACACGTTGATCATAGATCTGAGAGAAAAAGAGTCTTATATGCACAGTCATGTAAAAGGAGCCGTAAACATGCCATATGGAGAAATAGACGGATATACAGCCTTTCCAAAAGGGAAAATACTGGTTCTGTACTGCGACAGGGGCGGGGCAAGCCTTCTGCTTGCAAGGCAGCTTGCAAAGCTTGGGTACTGTACCAGGTCTGTTATAGGCGGTTTTGGAGCATATCGGGGAAGAAATCTTGTAATTTCGCCATAAGCATGATAAGGTGTAAGAGAAAAAATACGAACCGGTATATCTTCAGGTTATTTCAGAAATCAATCTGTCGGCATACCTATTGTGCCAACAAGTTGATTTCTCGAACAATCTTGCGTCTAAATTTCTTATTTCCGCGTTGTCGTCGGTCGCCGTAGCCACCGCTACGCCTCCTTCCTCCGCCTTGAAATAAAAAAATTTATCCTGCAAGATTGTTTCAAGAATCAACTCGTCGGCACACTATAAAAGAGGAGACACAAAACTATGAAATATATGTTTGCATCAGATGTCCATGGTTCTGCATACTACTGCAGAAAAATGCTGGATGCCTATAAAGAAGAAAAGGCAGAACGCCTGGTACTGCTGGGCGATCTGCTCTATCATGGCCCGAGAAATGATCTTCCCAGAGAATATGCTCCCAAACAGGTCATTTCCATGCTTAATGACATGAAGAAAGAAATTTATGCTGTACGTGGGAATTGTGAAGCTGAGGTCGATCAGATGGTCCTGCAGTTTCCGGTTATGGCAGACTACTGTATTCTGAACCTGGATGGAAGAACCTTTTATGCCACACATGGGCATATTTACAATGAAAATAATCTGCCTCCGATCCAGGAAGGAGATATTCTGATCCATGGACATACCCATGTACTGAAAGCAGAGCAGAAAGAAGGCTATGTACTTCTCAACCCGGGTTCTGTTTCCATTCCAAAAGAAGGAAACCCGCCTACATATGCGATCTTTGAGGACGGTGTGTTTACAATTAAGGATTTTGAGGGAAATATTGTTAAGAGCATAGAATTATAGGGAAGTCCCATCTACATATAGAAAGGATAAAGAATGGAAAAATTTGAACTGATCGCTCCATGTCATTTCGGTATGGAAGCTGTGCTGAAACGTGAGATCCTTGATCTGGGCTATGAGATTACCAAAGTAGAGGATGGAAAAGTAACATTTGAGGCAGATGCACAGGGAATCGCAGATGCCAATATCTTTCTGCGTTCCACAGAAAGAATCCTGCTGAAAGTAGCAGAAGTAAAGGAAGAAACCTTTGACGAGCTTTTTGAAAAGACAAAAGCCCTGCCATGGGAAAATTATATTCCCAAGGATGGGAAATTCTGGGTTGCCAAGGCCAATTCTGTGAAGAGTAAGCTCTTTAGCCCGTCTGATATCCAGTCCATTATGAAAAAAGCCATTGTAGAGCGTTTGAAGGGCGTATACGGGGTGTCCTGGTTTGAAGAGGATGGGGCAAGCTTTCCTATCCGCGTGGCATTTATGAAAGATGTGGCCACGATCGGTATTGATACCTCAGGGGTATCTCTGCATAAAAGAGGATATCGTAAAATGACAGTGAAAGCTCCGATCACAGAAACACTGGCATCTGCTCTGATCATGCTTACACCATGGAATAAAGACAGGATTCTGGTAGATCCTTTCTGCGGAAGCGGTACCTTTCCTATTGAAGCAGCAATGATGGCAGCAGATATTGCACCCGGCATGAACCGTTCCTTCCTTGCTGAGGAATGGAAGCATCTGGTTCCGAGAAAATGCTGGTATGATGCAAATGAAGAGGCACAGGACAGGATAAATCTTAATATTGAAACAGATATCCAGGGCTTTGACATTGATCCTGAGGCGTTGAAGGCTGCCAGAGCTAATGCAAAAATGGCAGGTGTGGACAAGCTGATCCATTTCCAGCAGAGAGCGGTAAAAGATCTCCGCCATCCCAAACCATATGGATTCATCATCACAAACCCTCCTTATGGGGAACGACTGGAAGAAAAAGAGAATTTAACTCAGCTTTATCGTGAAATCGGGGAAAGCTATGAAAGGCTTGACAAGTGGTCCATGTATCTGATCACATCTTATGAGAAAGCGGAGAACGATATCGGGCGAAAAGCAGATAAAAACCGTAAGATCTATAATGGTATGCTTAAGACCTATTACTATCAGTTCCTTGGGCCGCGCCCACCGAAGAAAAACCGTAGCTGAGTGCTTATGTAATTGCGAAAAATCAAAATAAAAAGAGGATACAAAGGATTATGAAAAAAATAATTTTTGCTACCGGAAATCAGGATAAAATGAGAGAAATCCGCGAGATCCTTGCAGATATGGATGTAGAGGTTGTTTCTATGAAAGAAGCGGGAATCCATGCAGATATTGTAGAGGATGGTTCTACTTTTGAGGAAAATGCTGTGATCAAGGCGAAGACTATCTGCGAACTGACAGGGGAGATCACTCTGGCAGATGATTCCGGTCTGGAGATTGACTATCTGAATAAAGAGCCGGGCATTTATTCTGCCCGTTATATGGGAGAAGATACCTCATATCATATCAAAAATGCAAGTCTGATAGAGAGACTGAACGGAGTTCCGGACGAGAAGCGTACTGCAAGGTTCGTATGCGCCGTTGCAGCGGCTTTTCCGGATGGAAGTGTAAAAACAGTGCGTGGAACAATGGAAGGCCGTATAGGCTATGAGGAGAAGGGAGAGAACGGCTTCGGCTATGATCCGATCTTCTACCTGCCGGAATATGGATGTACTTCTGCAGAGCTTTCCGGCAAAGAGAAAAATAAGATCAGCCACAGGGGAAAAGCATTACGTGCCATAAAGGATGAACTGAAATGAAGGTACTGATCGTCAGCGATACTCATGGACAGGATGAGAATCTGGAAGAGACAGTGCTCAGAGAAGCTCCCTTTGATTATCTGATCCACTGTGGTGATGTGGAAGGCAGAGAGATTTTCATTGAGGCACTGGCAGAGTGCCCATGTACGATTGTCGCAGGAAATAATGACTTTTTTACAGATCTTCCCTATGATGAAGAAGTTACCCTGGAGGGACATAAGATACTGGTTACACATGGACATCACTATTTTGTGTCCCAGGATTATGATAAACTTGTTGAGAATGCGCAGGCTAAGGGATGTAAGATTGCAATGTATGGTCATACTCACATGCCTTTGATCGAGAATGAGGATGGGATTCTGGTAATTAATCCCGGCAGTCTTACCTACCCGCGTCAGAGAGGCCGCAGGCCAAGCTATGCAGTTATGCAGATAGAAGAGGGAAAAGATCCTCAGGTCGAGATCAGATACCTCTGAAAAATTATTTAACTGAATCAGGTAAGTTACTTGCGGAGGTTGCGAATATCCGCCTGACTCATCTGACTGTATATTTTTGAGGTATTGTTGATCGGATAACGGCAATACCTCTTTTTGCAGATACGTGACAGTAAAAAAATAGAAGAAAAAATAAAAAAAGTTAAGATTTTTTTATTGTATAAAAAAAATATCTTTTTACAAAAAATCTCAAAAATCAGTAAAAAACCCCTTTTTGCGAACAAAAAAAACGATTTTTTCGAAAAAAGTGAAAAGCCCGCAAAGCCTTGTGTTTAGCGGGTTTCAGGAACTTTTTGAGGGATAAAAAATCACTTTTTCAAAAAAAATCAAAAAAAAATGAAAAAAGGTGTTGACATTTGGGGTTGCTTAACATATAATATGTCTTGCGTCGGACAACGAAGCACAAATAAATAAAGAAAAACAGCGGGGTGTGGCTCAGCTTGGCTAGAGCGCCTGGTTTGGGACCAGGAGGCCGCAGGTTCGAATCCTGTCACCCCGACTGCTGTAACAACAACATTACCGTTTCAGCGAAATGCGGGTGTAGTTCAATGGTAGAACACTAGCCTTCCAAGCTAGATACGTGGGTTCGATTCCCATCACCCGCTTCTCTGTATGTACAGAGAGATGTGTCTGTAGCTCAGCTGGATAGAGCAACGGCCTTCTAAGCCGTGGGTCGGGGGTTCGAATCCCTTCAGGCACGCTGTGGTGGGTATAGCGCAGTTGGTTAGCGCGCCAGATTGTGGCTCTGGAGGCCCAGGGTTCGAATCCCTGTATCCACCCTTCGCCTTTGGGCTATCGCCAAGCGGTAAGGCACAGCACTTTGACTGCTGCATTCGCTGGTTCGAATCCAGCTAGCCCAGTCTTTTATATGGAGCATTAGCTCAGTCGGTAGAGCACTTGACTTTTAATCAAGTTGTCCGGGGTTCGAATCCCCGATGCTTCATTAATAGCGGAAATCTTCTGTGAGGTTTCCGCTATTTTATTGCTTTTGCAGAGTGCGAGAATGATTTTTCAGGTACACTCTGAGAATATGAGAAAATGCGGATATGGCGGAATTGGCAGACGCGCTGGTTTTAGGTACCAGTGGGCTTCCCGTGCAGGTTCAAGTCCTGTTATCCGCATTTAGAAAAAGTACCGGTTAAAACGGTGCTTTTTTGTTTTACAGGCATAGTTTTTTGTTGTATAGTTAAGTTATAAACAGGACAGGGAGATTTTGACTATGGATATACAGAAATTTCAGCAGAAACTTACAGAAGTATGTGAACTTGGAGAGAAGAATGGCAAAGTATTGAAACCGGAACAGATAAAGGAATGCTTTGGCGAACTTGACCTGGATAAGTCACAGTTGATTAAGATATTACAGTATTTAAAATTAAAAGGTATTTCCATTGAGGGTGCCGAGGAGATTTCAGCAGCATCTCAGACCGGACCGGAAGAAGTATCCGAAGAAAAAGAAGAAAAAGTTCCTCTGACAGCGGAGGAAGAGGCATATCTGAAAGAATATCTGGAAGGTCTTGAAGAACAGGAGCAGGGAGAGAGAAGTGCGGAAGAACTTTTTGAATTGCTTTCAAAGGGAGATGCTCTGGCACAGGCAGAGCTGTCACAGAAGTATCTGCATGCAGCAGCCGAAATGGCGGTTGAAATGAACTGTGAGGAGATTTTTATCGCTGATCTGATTCAGGAGGCAAATATAAGCCTTCTAATGGCTCTGGGAGAGGAAGAACCGGAAGAGAAAGATGAGAAATGGCTGCTTGGACGTATCCGGTGTGGAATCCGCCATGCTATCGAGGAGCAGACACAGAGGAAATTTGAGGATGACTATCTGGTAGCAAAGGTGGAGAAGCTGGAAGCGGCAGTTCGGGAACTTACAGAGGATGAAGAGGATGAAAGTTCAAAGTTCAGTGTAGAGGAGCTGGCGATTATTCTTGATATGGATGAAGAAGAAATCAGGGATGTGCTGCGGCTTACAGGTGATGATAAATAATGCAGTGATGTAGCATTACGGGAAAGGAGAGGGTGATTATGAGTATTCCAACACCACACAACAGTGCAAAGAAAGGTGATATTGCAAAGAAGGTTCTGATGCCGGGAGATCCGCTGCGTGCGAAATATATTGCGGAGACATATCTGGAGAATCCGGTATGTTTTAACACAGTGAGAAATATGTTTGGTTATACCGGAACTTATAAGGGTGAGCAGATATCTGTCATGGGCAGCGGTATGGGGATGCCATCTATGGGTATTTACAGTTATGAGCTTTATAATTTTTATGATGTAGAGAAGATCATTCGTATTGGCTCTGCAGGTGCGCTGCAGGATGATGTAAGCGTAATGGACGTTGTGATCGCCATGAGTGCATGTACGGATTCAAATTATGCAAGCCAGTATCAGCTGCCGGGGACTTTTGCTCCTACAGCAAGTTATGAACTGGTTGCAAGGGCTGTAGAGGTTGCGAAAGAGCAGGGTACACCGGTTCGTGTGGGTTCTGTTGTATCTTCAGATGCGTTCTATGGAGATAATCCGGAGAGTTCGAAGGCATGGAGAAAGATGGGGGTTCTCTGTGTGGAGATGGAGTGTGCGGCGCTGTTTATGAATGCTGCGAGAGCCGGTAAGGAGGCACTGGGGATTCTTACGATTTCGGATCATGTTTTCAGGGATGAGGCAATTTCTGCGGAGGCCAGGCAGACTTCGTTTAACAGGATGATGGAGATTGCTTTAGGAATTTAAGGGTTAATGACGACTGTTCTCAAGAAGAGCGATTGAAAAATTTCTCATATTGTGTTAATATCAAAACAATATGGGAGGTATTTTGAATGCAAATTAGAAAATCGGCGGAGGATTATTTGGAGGCAATTTTGGTGTTGTCTAAACAGGGGGGCGGTGTTCGTTCTATTGATATTGCGACGATGCTTGGGGTATCGAAACCGAGTGTGAGTCATGCGATGAAGCTGTTACGTGAGGATGGCTATATCGCGATGGATCGTTATGGTACGGTGACGCTTCTGGATAAAGGGGCTCAGATTGCAATGCATATTTATGAACGCCATACAGTGTTGAGTAAGATGTTGGAACGTCTCGGCGTAAGCCCGGAAGTTGCAAAAGAAGATGCGTGTAAGTTAGAGCATGACCTGAGCGATGAGAGTTTTACTAGGATAAAGGAGCACTTCCACAAGGTGATTGGGGAAGTTGAATAGCGGATAAAATAAACTCCCCCCGTCGGATGAATTTCTGACGAAGTGGGGAGTTTATTTTTTAAAGTTAGTCATCTACTATTTCTGTTACATAGCTTCCATGCCCGTCTATAGCAATAACTTTTTCTTTTCCACCTTCTGTTTGAAATATCCATGGAGCAGAATAAGGATTACGAAAAAAGGCTTACAACGAATGGTGGTGTGGTACAATGCTGTAGAAAGAAGAATGCTGGAAAGCCGTATAGTCGTATGAAGGAGAAACTCACATGCAGTTTGATGAGAGGAAAGAGGGAATAGACCCTCTGACCTACTCTGCATATTATTCTGTCTGCTTCTGTGGAAGCTGTGCAAGGATGATAGCAGCAAACATGATGACACATCCAAGGATTTCTTTAGTACTTAGTTGCTGTCTGAGGATGATCCATCCGGCTAGGACAGAGATGCAGGATTCCAGGCTGAGTATCAGGGATGCTACAGTTGGGTTCATGTTTTTCTGACCGATAATCTGCAAGGTGTAAGCTACTCCGCATGACATGACACCTGCGTAGAGGATTGGCTGCCATGCTGCCAAGATGGATGAGAGTTCCGGATGCTCAAGGAGCAGAGCGGGAATGCCGGAAAGGATACCACATGTCAGGAACTGAATGCAGGAGAGCTTTACTCCGTCTACTTTTGGAGAAAAGTAGTCGATGACCAGTATGTGCAGTGAAAATAGAAATGCGCATACCAGTACGAGCAGATCTCCTTTTCCGATAGAAAATCCATCTGTGATGCACAGGAGATAAAGTCCGATCAGAGCCATTGCAACGGCAGCCCAGATAAATTTTGTGCATTTTTTGCCAAGGAATAGTCCGATGACAGGGACGATCACAATATAACAGGCAGTGATAAAGCCGGCTTTTCCGACGGTTGTATACTTGATGCCGAACTGTTGGAAATTGCTTGCCAGACAGAGGCAGATACCGCAGGCGATACCGCCGATAATCAGAGTTTTTTTCTCCTGCATATTGGATACAGTATTACTTGAGGTGTCAGATCTGCCAGATGCTTTGGAAGCAGAATCTGAAGGAGAGTTTCTCTTTTTCAGAATAAAAATCAGTGGAATCAGAACGACTGCTCCGATAAGGGAACGGACGGCATTAAAAGTAAAGCCTCCTACGTATTTCATTCCTACGCTTTGAGCCACAAAAGCGATACCCCAGATAATCGCTGCGAGAAGCAGGAGCAGGGAATTTTTTAAAGGGATCTGTTGTTTTTGCATGATGTGTGTAATCCTTCCTTATATTAATGTGTAAAATAATAAAGTGTAAATAGAATGTATAAAATGTGGATAAAACAAAATATTTATTCATTCAGTGTGGACAGAGGCACTGGAATTTTGTAACTGTTCAGTGCCCTCATATTATAAAATATTTCAAATATATTTTAAGAGTGCCGGTGCCTTATTGATCTGAAAATGAATAAACACTTTCATAATTATACATCATAGATATAAAAAGAGAAAGAAGATTATAGAAATAAAAAGAAGCCTCTGCAGGAGACTTCTTTTTGTAAATGTGTATCTGATATTTATATCAGATAAAGATATATTTCAAAATAAACAATACAGCGAGCACATACATCAGTACACTGATCTTCTTTTCTTTTGCTTTACCTGTAACAACGTTGATGATCACATAGGAGATAACACCCATGGAGATACCTTCAGAAATGCTGTACAGGAACGGCATTGCGATAATCGCGATAAATGCCGGGATTGCTTCAGTCATGTCGTTGAAGTCAATCTTGGTTACTGATGTGAGCATCAGGAATCCAACGATGATCAGAGCCGGTGCTGTGGCAAAGGACGGGATTGCCAGGAAAATCGGGGATAACAGCAGTGATAATCCGAAGAGGATGGCTGCTATCAGGGAAGTAAGTCCTGTACGTCCGCCTTCAGCAACACCGGAAGCACTCTCTACGAAAGTAGTAACTGTGGAAGTACCACACATAGCACCTACTGTAGTTCCTACTGCGTCAGAAAGAAGAGCACCTTTGATGTTTGGAAGTTTGCCTTCTTTGTCAAGCATATCAGCTTTGGAAGCAACGCCGATCAGTGTTCCAAGTGTATCGAACATATCTACAAACAGGAATGCAAACATAATGACTACGAAATCAAGTGTGAAGACAATGGAGAAGTCCATTTTCATAAATGTGGGAGCCATGCTTGGGATGGAGATTCCGTTTGAAAAATCAGGCAGGAGGCTGAACCAGCCGGCTGCAGGATCAGGTTTGTAAAGTCCTGTCAATTGACAGATAATGCCAAGTCCCCATGTGATCAGGATACCCCAGAGAATGTTTCCTTTTACACTCTTAACAAGAAGGATGGCGGTGATGAGAAGTCCGATCAGCGCCAGAAGAACTGTAATTCCTTCTGTATTGAAGGTTCCGCCGGAAACGGAGGATTTAAAGGAAAATACACTTACCAGAGTGGAGTCGTTGTTAACTACGATCTTAGCATTCTGCAGTCCGATGAAAGCAATAAACAGTCCGATACCAACAGATACTGCATGTTTCAGGTTCATTGGGATCGCATTGAAAATTGCCTCACGCACATTGGTCAGAGATAACAGGATAAAAATAATACCCTCTACAAATACAGCTGCCAGTGCCTGCTGCCAGCTGTAACCCATGCCAAGAACAACAGTGTAGGCAAAGTAGGCATTCAGGCCCATGCCAGGTGCAAGAACGAATGGATAATTAGAAAGCGCAGCCATCAGACAGGTGGCAATAAAGGATGACAGTGCGGTCGCTGTAAAAACAGCTCCTCTGTCCATGCCGGATGCTTCCAGAATGTTTGGGTTTACAGCCAGAATGTATGCCATTGTCATGAATGTGGTAATACCTGCCATAACTTCGGTCTTTACATCTGTGTGGTTCTCTTTGAGATGGAATAATTTGTCAAGATTCATAATCTTTCCCCCTTTTGATTTTAAAAATTGCCGGCTGTTTTGTGGTGTCTCAGATAATCATCCCGAAAAAACAGGGTGAAACTCCTGGAATCAATCGTCTCGGCATATCGTTTTGTTAACGATATGCCGGAAAAACACCATCAGAATCTGTATTTCCTGCAGTTACAGAATCTTTCTTCCGGCTACATATTTAGCGGTAATATTGCGGTCATCGGAAAGGTAGATCAGTCTTTCGAGTCTGTCCTTCGGAGAGAGCTTCAGTGGAGTTGGAATAGTGCTGTCATTAAGCACAACCGCATCAAATTCATACCCCTCCTTAAAGCTTCCAACCTTTCCAAAGAAGGAACCGCCTCCTTCTGTTCCCATATAAAAGGCTTCTTCAACAGTGAGCGGCTTCATGGAAGAATCAACCAGCCGCCAGTACAGCTTGGAAACCTGAATAGCATCAGCCATGGCACGCAGAATAGAAACGGAAGTTCCACCTGCAATGTCAGAGCCCAGTCCGATGTGTAAGCCTTCGTCCAGATAACGTCTCGCAGGAGAGATACCTGAGGAGAGATTTGTGTTGGACTGCGGACAATGAGCAATATAAACGCCCTGCTTTTTCATAAGGGCAATTTCTTCATTCGAAGAATGAACACAATGAGCCATGATCGTTGGACAGTCACCGCCGAAAAGATCAAACTGGCTATATGCTTCTCCATAAAAATGTGTATTCGGGCAAAGCTCCTTCACCCAGGCAATTTCACCGAAATTCTCAGAAAGGTGAGACTGCATCGGCAGGTGATACCTCTTCTGAATCTCCGAAAGCTTCTCCATCAGCTCATCAGAACAGGATGGAGTAAATCTCGGAGTAAGGATCGGCTTTACATTTTCAAATTTATCAAGCGTATCCTTAATCCACTGAACCGTAGCATCAGCAGAAGCCTGAGCACTCTCTTCCTGCAACTGCGGAGAACCATTACGGTCCATATTTACCTTGCCGACCATAGCCTTTATTCCGGTTTTATCCAGTTGTTCCATCAGGATCTCGGTAGCAGGGACATGCAGAGTTCCGAAAATACATGCTCTTGTATTCGGGCTCTTCTTCATATCCTCAGCGAAAACAGAATAAGCCTCTTTTGCAAACTCTGTATCTTCATAACGTGCTTCCTGCGGAAAAGTATAAGTATTCAGCCAGTCCAGCAGCTCAAGATCCATACCCGAGGCACGAAACGTATACTGCGGAGCATGAAGATGCAGATCAGTCAGTCCCGGAATGATCAGCTCATCGCCAAAATCTGTACATGAGATTCCTGCAAATTTCTCAGGAAGCTCATCAAACACCCCTGCACATCGCCCATCTTCACATACTAAATATCCATTTTCAGTGATGGAAAGTTCTGTCAGAGAATTACTGTAGCAAATTGTTCCCTTTAAAACAAAAGTCCGTTCGTTCATAACCATACCTCCTTTTTGTGGTTAAGGAAAGGCAAAAAAAATCTACCGATGCTGCCTTTACCTCATTCTTTCTCCCTGGGGAGAGAACTTATAGACAACTATTACGGTAGTTGGTAGAAACGTCCAACCGATTATGGACATATATAAGTTTACTTATATTGTTTATAAAATGATTATAAAATATTTGTAGTTAACTGTCAATTCCTTTCTGCAATTTAATTTAATATTCTTTTTGCATTGCTATTTGATAATTCATAGTCTATAAAGCATTTTACAGGCAGAATTTATATAAAGTATATGATATCCCATGTGAACTTATACAATCTCTTTCATATTTAAAGTCTTTCTTATTCATGTAGGCTTTTAACATGCGAATTGATACGATATTTTCCACCTTCCAATTACCAGCTTAGAAAAATATTTTATCTGCTATGCATTTGCAGGCATCTTAGAGATTCTTAGTCCTCTTAAATCTTCTCATGCTTTTAGCAGATTTCAGATGACTTAGAATCTCTTAGATGCCGAAACCGCATAGCAGATAAAATATTTTTCTAAGCGTCCCTCATTTTATTATTAAAATATGATATAATACTCTCCAATATCAAAAAGAAAGGAAAAACAAACATGCAGCTAGACAAAGAAAACATAAAAAAAATTCGATGGCTCATCGCATTCGCAATTCTCTTATACCTGGGTGTCCAGAACCTGCACATAGTCATCAGCACTGTCAGAGTTCTGCTTGGCTTTCTCTTTCCGTTCATCATTGGCTTTGGAATTGCTTTTATCCTCAATATTCCAATGAAATTCATAGAACATCATCTGTTCGGAAAAGTCCTGAAACAAGAGAAAAAAACAGCCCAAAAACTGGCAAGACCGGTCAGCCTGGTGCTTTCTATCTGCTTTGTGATCTGTATAATCGTGATCGTTATGCTGGTAGTAGTACCGGAACTGGGGGCAACATTCGTAAACATAGCGAAAAAGATAGAAGAAAATATTCCGGTTTTTCAGAAATGGATCGACAATGTATTCGGAAACAATCCGGAAGTTGTGAAATGGGCGCAGTCTCTTGACATTGAGCCGGGAAAAATAATCGATTCTGTACTCGGCGTACTGAAGAACGGAGTCAATAACATTGTTTCCTCCACAGTGTCCATCACCATGGGACTTCTGACTACTGCAATGAATGTATCCATTGGCTTTGTATTCGCCTGCTACGTCCTTTTGCAGAAAGAAAAGCTCCTGCAGCAGATAAAAAAAGCAATGTACGCAATGTTCCCGGAAAAACCGGTCAGATATCTGGCACATGTATGGAATCTGGCAAACAGGATTTTTTCCAGCTTTATTACCGGACAGTGTATCGAAGCTGTGATTCTTGGAAGTATGTTCTTTGTATCCATGACAATCCTGCATTTTCCATATGCAATGCTGGTGGGTGTCCTGATTTCATTTACAGCATTGATCCCGCTGTTTGGCGGAATTATCGGATGTTGGGTAGCATTTTTTCTGATCCTTATGATAAGTCCTGTAAAAGCAGTTCTGTTTCTGGGACTTTTCCTTATCCTGCAGCAGATAGAAGGAAACCTGATCTATCCTCATGTGGTAGGTGGTTCTGTCGGGCTTCCATCCATCTGGGTACTGGTAGCTGTAACACTTGGCGGCAGTCTGATGGGAATTGCGGGAATGCTGATCTTCATTCCGACAGTATCTGTCATCTATACACTTTTCAGAGAGTGGGTATATGCCCGTCTTGAGAAAAAACAGCTTGTTTTATGACGAAATGATTCGTGATGTGTAGAAAGATGTATTATTGTCCGGACAAACTTGGTAACAAATTTGTAAAAGGACTGTAAATCAGTGTAAGGTCTCTGTAATTGTAATTAATTCGATATTTCTGTATTATAGTGATATCTGGTTAAAAATGGAAGGAGATCTTAAGATGGACATCTTAAAAGGTAAACGTTATGATATTATGAATGTGCTTTGGGAAGAGGGAAGACCATTGTCTGCTTTTGAGATCAATGACATTGCACCGGAACTGAAAATGCCGACAGTAAGAAGATGCCTGGAGCTTCTTTTGAAAGAGAACCTGATCCAGGTTGCGGGAACTTCAATGAACGGCAAGGTGTATGCAAGAAATTATACCCCTCTTCTTTCAAGAGAGGATTATTTAAAGGGAAATGCCAAAAGCAGAAAGATTAATCCGGTGGAAATGATGAATGCGCTTCTGGAATCTGATGGGATTACAGTGGAAGAGTTGGAAAAACTTCAGGAGCTTATCGATAAGAAACGTGCGGAACTGGAAAGCAGATAATCATAAACATAGCAGATAAAAACGGACATGGCCATCTGGCTGTGTCTTTTTTGTGCCATTTTTTTACAGAATTGCAATACTGTATCAGGTAATAAAAACAGCCAGATGAATAAAGTGTCCATCTGGCTGAATCTGTTATCAATTAATTATTTCTTGTTCTGCTCAACTTCTTTTAACATCATAGCGCGAACTTTCAGTGGAAGTCCGAACAGTGTGATGAATCCATCTGCATCGTGGTGGTCATAGAGGTCACCTGTTGTGAAAGATGCAAGAGATTCATTATACAGGCTGTATGGAGAAGTTGTACCGGCTTTGATGATATTGCCTTTGTACAGCTTGAATTTCACTTCACCTGTTACATATTTCTGTGTGGATTCAACGAATGCCTGGATTGCCTCGCGAAGTGGTGTATACCATTTTCCTTCGTAAACAACCTGAGCGAACTGGCTGCCAAGTTTCTTCTTGGTTTCCATTGTCTCACGGTCAAGTGTAAGTTCTTCGAGCTGTTCGTGAGCTGCCATCAGGATAGTTCCGCCAGGAGTCTCATATACGCCACGGGATTTCATACCAACAACACGGTTTTCAACGATATCAACGATACCGATACCGTTCTCGCCGCCTAATTTGTTGAGCTCTGTGATGATCTCGGAAACTTTCATTTCTTTGCCGTTTAATGTTTTCGGAACACCCTGCTCGAATGTCATGGTAACTTCTGTTTCTTTATCAGGGGCTTTCTCAGGTGTAACACCTAAAACAAGCATATTGTCATAATTTGGAGCCTGTGAAGGATCTTCCAGTTCCAGACCTTCATGGCTGATATGCCATAAGTTTCTGTCACGGCTGTAGCTGTGGCTTGCATCGAATGGAAGGTCGATTCCGTGAGCTTTACAGAATGCGATCTCATCTTCACGTGACTGCATGGTCCATTTGTCTGTCATACGCCATGGAGCGATGATTTTGATGTCAGGAGCAAGAGCTTTGATGCCAAGTTCGAAACGGATCTGGTCATTACCTTTACCTGTAGCACCGTGGCAGATAGCAACTGCGCCTTCTTTACGTGCGATCTCAACTAATTTCTTAGCGATTGCCGGACGGGCCATGGATGTACCAAGGAGATATTTGTGTTCGTATACAGCACCTGCCTGTACACATGGAACGATGAAGTCATCACAGAATTCATCTACGATATCTTCGATATATAATTTGGAAGCACCGGAAAGCTTTGCTCTTTCATCCAGTCCGTCCAGTTCGTTTCCCTGACCGCAGTTTACGCAGCAGCAGACAACATCGTAATCAAATGTTTCTTTTAACCATGGGATTAAGGCTGTGGTATCAAGACCGCCTGAGTATGCTAAAACGACTTTTTCTTTCATGATTGTATTCCTCCTGAAATTGGATTTTATTATTTTCCTGATTTGTAAAAATTTCCTGAGATATCCGTTTGCCGAAAGTAAATGAATAGGTCGGGAGTTCAGCGCATTATTTTTGAATAAATGCGGTAATTTCTGATTGAAATTTTTGAATAAATATTCAATGCGGAACAAGATGATTTCGTGTGATTCCGCTTAACAAGTGATAATATACACCTTTTTTTATAAATATGCAATAGAAAAATGCAAAAAAGTTTTATCTGTTTTTGCATAAATATGCAACATAATATAGGAAAAGACAGGGGGAAATCCGTGAACTGAAATAAAATCCATGTAAAAACATTGAAAAATGACTATTGCATATTATGCAGGTAAGATGTATAATTAGTCCAGCACTCTGATAGAGTAAAGTTTTACTATGAAATGAAGATCGCCGGATGAGGCGAAGATGGAGGAAATTATTATGATTAAAGCAGGAATTATCGGTGCCACAGGATATGCAGGTAACGAGATCGTGAGACTGCTTCTGGGACATAAAGATGTGGAAGTTGCGTGGTATGGTTCAAGAAGTTACATTGACCAGAAATATGCAGATGTTTATCAGAACTTTTTTAAATTGGTAGATGCGAAATGTATGGATGATAATATGGAAGCATTAGCTGATGAAGTGGATGTGATCTTTACAGCTACTCCTCAGGGACTCTGTGCTTCTTTAATTAATGAAGGAATTCTTTCCAAGGCGAAAGTTATTGACCTGAGTGCGGATTTCCGTATTAAAGATGTGAAGAAATATGAGAAATGGTATGGTATCGAGCATAAAGCTCCGCAGTTTATTGATGAGGCGGTTTATGGTTTGTGTGAGATTAACCGTGAGGATATAAAGAAAGCCAGATTGATCGCGAATCCGGGATGTTATCCGACATGTTCTACACTTTCTATTTATCCGCTGATTAAAGAGGGACTGATCGATCCGTCTACCATTATTATTGATGCGAAGTCCGGTACTTCAGGAGCTGGACGTGGAGCGAAGGTTGCTAATCTTTTCTGCGAAGTGAATGAGAATATCAAGGCTTATGGTGTTGCTACTCACAGACATACACCTGAGATTGAGGATCAGCTTGGTTATGCGTGCGGCAAAGAGGTGCTGATTAATTTTACACCTCATCTGATTCCTATGAATCGTGGTATTCTTGTGACTGCTTATGCTTCTCTGACTAAGGATGTTTCTTATGAAGAGGTGAAGGCAGTTTATGATAGGTATTATGAGAATGAAACTTTTGTCCGCGTACTTGACAAGGATGTGTGTCCGCAGACGAAGTGCGTGGAAGGAAGTAATTATGTGGATGTGAACTTTAAGATTGATCCGAGAACTCACAGAGTTATTATGATGGGGGCTATGGATAATCTGGTTAAAGGTGCTGCAGGACAGGCTGTGCAGAATATGAACCTGATGTTTGGATTTAAGGAGGCTGAGGGACTGCTGCAGGTGCCGATGTGTCCGTGATAGATTAATGGAAAGGGACGCTCCGGAAATTATTTGGTTTTGAACGCGGTTTCGGGGCTTACTAACTCTAAGTGCTCGTGAATTTGCTAAAGGCATGAGGCGGCTTGTCAAACTCGCTCCGTTGCAAACTTCGCTCAGACAGTGATGCAGCCGCCTCATAACGCAAATTCCCGAGCACTAAGAGTTACTACAGCCCCTGCAAATGCGTTCAAAACCAAATAATTTCCGGAGCTGACTTTTCAGGACGGAAGAGATGTGGATGTCTGACGGACGTGACTGCGCAGGGAAGTTGCGGCAGTCGCTGAGCGTAGAGGATGTGGACGGGAAACAAGATAGTTTGTCTTATTATATAGAAAGGATTGAGGTTTTATGAAGATTATAGATGGCGGCGTTACGGCGGCTAAGGGATTTAAGGCAGCGGCTGTTGCGGCTGAAATTAAGTATAAGGGCAGAACGGATATGGCTATGGTTTACAGTGAGGTGCCATGTGTGGCTGCGGGGACTTTTACTACCAATGTGGTGAAGGCTGCGCCTGTTAAATGGGATCAGGATATTGTTTATAATCATCCGTCTGCACAGGTGGTGATCTGTAACAGTGGTATTGCCAATGCATGTACTGGTGCAGAAGGTTATGGTTATTGTAAGGAGACTGCAGATGTGGCTGCTGAGATTCTTGGGGTGGCTGCTGACAGTGTGCTGGTTGCTTCTACAGGTGTGATTGGTATGCAGGTTCCCATTGACCGTATTAAGAATGGTGTGAAGATGATGGCGCCGAAGCTGGATGGTTCTCTGGAGGCTGGTACTGAGGCGGCGAAGGCAATCATGACTACTGATACCAAGAAGAAAGAGGTTGCTGTTCAGATTGAGATTGGCGGTAAGACGGTTACTGTTGGTGGTATGTGTAAGGGTTCCGGTATGATCCATCCGAATATGTGTACAATGCTTGGGTTTGTTACTACTGATGCGAAGATTTCCAAGAAGATGCTGCAGGAAGCGCTAAGTGAGGATGTTAAGGATACTTACAATATGGTTTCTGTTGATGGAGATACTTCTACTAATGATACAGTTCTTCTTCTGGCTAATGGTCTGGCTGAGAATCCGGAGATCACAGAGAAGGGTGAGGATTACGAAACCTTCAAGGCTGCGCTGAATTATATCAATACTACTCTGGCGAAAAAGATTGCTGGTGATGGTGAGGGCGCGACTGCGCTGTTTGAAGTGAAGATCATTGGTGCAGAATCTAAGGAGCAGGCGGTTACACTGAGTAAGTCTGTTGTTACTTCTTCTCTGACAAAGGCGGCTATCTACGGTCATGATGCGAACTGGGGAAGAATCCTGTGTGCTATGGGATATTCCGGTGCGAAGTTTGATCCTGAGAAGGTGGATCTGTTCTTTGAGAGTAAGGCTGGTAAGATCCAGATTATTGAGAATGGTGTGGCTGTGGATTACAGTGAAGAAGAGGCGACGAAGATTCTTTCTGAGGAAGCTGTCACAGCAATCGCTGATGTGAAGATGGGTGATGCCACAGCAACTGCATGGGGCTGTGACCTGACTTATGATTATATAAAAATCAATGCAGATTACCGTTCATAACAAAATTCTGTGAATAAGGGTGATTTTAACCGAATCAGGTAAGTCTCCTGATTTAATTGCGAAAAGCAATAAGCAGGAATGGAGAACAGACATTGACTGGAAAAAGGAGAGAATAATGGTTAATCAGAAATATTTAGATAAAGCGGAGGTGCTGATCGAGGCGCTTCCTTATATTCAGAGATTTAATCGTAAGATTGTAGTTGTAAAGTACGGCGGAAGTGCCATGCTGGATGATGAACTGAAGAAGAATGTGATCAAGGACGTTGTTCTTCTGAAACTGGTTGGTTTCAAACCGATCATCGTTCATGGCGGTGGTAAGGAAATCAGCCGCTGGGTTGGCAAGGTAGGTATGGAGCCGAAATTTATTAATGGTCTTCGTGTAACAGATAAAGATACTATGGAGATCGCAGAGATGGTTCTTGCGAAGGTGAACAAGGAACTGGTTGCCATGGTGGAATCTCTTGGTGTAAATGCTGTTGGTATCAGCGGTAAAGACGGTGGTCTGCTGAAATGCCGCAAGAAACAGACAGAGGGCGGAGACATCGGATTTGTTGGCGAAGTTACAAAGGTTGAGCCGAAGATTCTGGAAGATCTTCTGGAGAAAGATTTCCTGCCGATCATTTTCCCGGTAGGTTATGACGATGAGTTCGCTACTTATAATATTAATGCGGATGATGCGGCATGTGCCATTGCAGAGGCTGTTCATGCTGAGAAGCTTGCATTCCTTTCTGATATTGAAGGCGTTTATAAAGACAAGGATGATCCGTCCAGCCTGATCTCTGAACTTCATGTAGATGAAGCACAGAAACTGATCGATGACGGTTATGTAGGCGGAGGTATGATTCCGAAGCTGAAAAACTGTATTGATGCCATTGAAGAAGGCGTTAACAGAGTCCATATCCTTGACGGAAGAATTCCTCACAGCTTACTGCTGGAGATCTTTACAAACAAAGGTATTGGTACTGCGATTCTGAGAGAAGACGGGGAGAAATATTACAATGAACATGAATGAACAGATGAAGGAATCCGAAGAGAGTATCCTTCACACCTATAATCGTTTTCCTGTTGTTTTTGAAAAGGGACAGGGATGTTATTTATATGATTCCGAGGGAAAGGAATATCTGGATTTTGCAGCAGGTATTGCTGTAAATTCTCTGGGATATCATTATCCGGGATATGATGAAGCATTAAAAGATCAGATTGATAAGCTGATGCATATTTCCAACTTATATTACAATGAGCCGATCATCGAAGCAGGTGCGAAGCTGGTAAAGGCAAGTAAAATGAGCAAGGCATTCTTTACCAACAGTGGTACAGAAGCAATCGAAGGTGCTTTAAAAGCAGCTAAGAAATATGCATATGTACGTGACGGACATGCAGATCATGAGATCATTGCCATGAACCATTCCTTTCATGGAAGAAGTATCGGAGCACTTTCCGTGACAGGAACTGCTCATTACAGAGAGCCCTTTGAGCCTCTGATGGGTGGTGTGAAGTTTGCGGATTTTAATGACCTTGAGAGCGTAAAGGCTCAGATCACAGATAAGACCTGCGCAATTATCACTGAGGTTGTTCAGGGTGAGGGTGGTATCTATCCGGCGAAGAAGGAATTTCTGGAAGGTCTGCGTCAGATCTGTGATGAGAAAGATATTATGCTGATCTTCGATGAGATCCAGTGCGGTATGGGAAGAACCGGACATTATTTTGCATGGCAGGCATACGGTGTACAGCCGGATATTATGACAAGTGCCAAGGCTCTTGGATGTGGTGTGCCGGTAGGTGCGTTTGTACTGAGCGAAAAAGCTGCCAAAGCTTCTCTGGAGCCAGGTGATCATGGTACAACTTACGGTGGAAACCCGTTTGTATGTGCTGCAGTCAGCAAAGTATTTGACATTTATGAGAATGATAAGATCATTGAACATGTACAGGAAATGACTCCATATCTGGAACAGAAACTGGATGAAATTGTTGCAAAACATGAATGCGCTGCAACAAGACGAGGCATGGGCTTCATGCAGGGAATCGTGATCCAGGGCCGCCCGGTTGGAGAAGTTGTAAAAGCTGCTCTTGCAAAAGGACTGCTGGTGATTTCTGCAGGCAGTGATGTACTGAGAATCGTACCTCCGCTTGTGATCACAAAAGAACACATTGACAAGATGGCTGCAATTCTGGATGAGTGTATGGAATAATTTTAGATACTTCAAGAGATATTTGAATATTTTTGCAAAATGCTCCGGGTATAATCAATAACTGATTATATCCGGAGCATTATTTTTGCAGAGAAAATACCATCTTTATAGGTAAAGTCACAGGCACCGCCGTTTTTGTCGGTAATGTGGCGGACAGATTCGATTCCTATTCCATTTCCGGAGTGTTTGGAGGATTGGAAAATATTGTTTTTTTGCTGTATTTTGCCATCGAAGGTATTTTCCACATGGATCAGAAGGAGATGATTATGGTGGGGATAAACTTCCACGTTAATCTTTCTGCGGGCGGGCGCTGTTTTTACACTTGCCTGGATGGCATTTTCCAGCAGATTGGAAAACACAAGGCACAGATTAATCTCATCTATGGAAAGATCAGCAGGCAGGGAAACCAGTGCATGAAAAGGAATGTTTTCTCTTTCTGCAATGGTGGAATAATATCCGAAAACACTGTCAACAGCCTGATTTTCACAGAAATGCAGGTTATAGTCAGAGATTTTGCCGGTTGCAGCAGAGAGATATTCTTTAATTTTTTCTATGTCACCCTGTTCTGCCAGAGTGGACAGACGGACAAAATGATGGCGGATATCGTGACGTGCCTGCCTTGCTTCTTCAATGGCCATGCAGAGATTCTCGTATCTTTCCTGTTGAAGGGAAAGAAAATGGTTCTCCTGCTGAAGTCTGGCATTTCTGTTCAGGCTGACTGCCATCATAAGAAACATAACATAAAACAGAAGCAGGATTATGAGCAGTACAAGACTGAAAACAATATAACACTGCAGGACTCGCCCGGTATATAAAGTACCGCGGTATTTAGGAATCATAAAAAGATTCACTCCGATGAAGATTACCGGAAGAATCCAGAATACATACCAGGTCTGGGCAAAGTTCTCGTCTGTGACCATTGTCTGTACACAGTGGCAGGCAGGATACCAGGCTGCCAGAACAAACAGCAGGCAGATGACATTATAGAAAATTCCTGCACCAGTGTGCAACCACAGTTCGTTTTCTGTAATATGTAGGTCAGCAGTCATAAGGGCATTGACTGCCCGGGACAGACTTTTGACACATGTAAAAACTGCGAAGACTGCCAGAAAAATACTGACGGATTTCCAGACAGAGATTTTTAATGTTTTATGGTAAATGAGCATAATGACAGGCAGCAGAGGAAACAGGAACCATCTGGTCGGAATTTGCAGGGCACAGCAAACTGCCCCTCCCAAAATACAGATTCCCAGAAGAAGGGGAAGAAGCCATGCTGTCAGCTTAAGCGGTGTCTGCCTCAGATAGTTCTTTACAGGCAGATATGCCAGCAGTATACCGGGAATGATTACGGAAAGTTCAAGTACAGGGCGAAGTATGTCAGTCATTTCAGGACCTCCTTTGGAACAGAAATTCCATAAATGTCTGTCTGGCGTTTTTCAGCAGCTTCCGGCTGACAGGAACATTGCTTCCGTTATCAAGGCGAAAGCCTGATCCGTCAAAATCAACGGCATGCTCCAGATTGATCACAACGCCCCGGTTGCATCGATAGAAACGTGAGTCCATTTTCAGGGAGGTTATGAAGGAATCAAAGGACTGGCGGGTGGCCAGTTCCCTTTCACCGGCAGTGTGGATGTGGATCATATGGGAAAAATGCTCTGCGTAGATTATTTTCCGGAAGGGAATCTGAATATTACTGCCGTTTACCTTTACATCTATGTATTTCCCGGAATCCGGGATGCGGGAAAGGATTTCATCGGCCAGTGCGGAAATATCATTTTCACTGTAGGGCTTTACAAGATAGTGCAGAGCCCGGACCTGGAATCCCTCTAATGCATGGTCGGTAGAAGTTGTTGTAAAGATTAGCAGACAGTCAGTATCTGATCTGCGAAGTTCTTTTGCTGTATCAATCCCGTTAGAACCATTCATATAAATATCCAGAAACACTACCGTGAAAGGACATTCCTTCGCTGCAGTGAGGAAAGTTTCTCCATTTTCATATTCAAATATATCTACGTGGACATTGCGCCTGGAAAATTGAGATTCCAGTCTGTTGCGAAGCAGTGTCCGTTCTTCTGAAATATCATCAACAATTGCAATTCTCATAGTAAATCTTCCTTTATTTATAAAATGATGTTAGGGTCAAAAGGCATTTTGCCCCTAACTTGATATCTACGAATTGCTTCGCTGCAAAGCAGCTCCCGCAATTCTCAAACATTCGAAATCCGCTGATTTACTACGTAAATCGCTGCTTTCTCATGTTTGGCGGGTCCCAAGTTCAAAAGTCTTATCGTGCAAGCACGAACGACTTTTTGAACTTTTGACCCTGATATCATAAAATTCTGCTATAAGTATATCACAAAACAATACCATGGATTTGCAATTCGTGTCATTTTCTGTCGTTTCGTGACAGAATTATTGAAAAAATTTTTGACTTTTTTATAATGAGGATAACAAATGGGAGTACATCAAATGGAAGAGGAGGGATGTCGTGTATTGTATTGCCATATTAACTGATCAGGAACAGGAAGGACAGAACTGTGCGGAATATATCAGGAATTACTGTACAGAAAAGAAAGTTTTTCCATTGATTGAAATCTATCAGAATCAGGAACAGTTTTTTGGGCGGATACGAAAAACAGTACCGGCAGTGGTGTTTCTTGCATTGCCAGGTGTGTCTGGGCTGAATGCGGCAGAACATCTCCGTTCCCTGTATCCGAAATGTGGGATCATCTGGTGCAGTGATCTTGATTTTTCGCTTCATGCGTTCAGGATGCGGATAGAATATTTTTTTATGAAACCTGTGGAAGAGCAGAAAATAAAAGAAGGACTCTCCATCTGGTTTGAACGCAGAAATGTAATATGACAAAAACACTCAGGAGGAAAACAATTATGAAGAAAAGAGCTTTAATTCTTGCAATGATCGCTTTTATAGCAGCTACAACATCTGAACCGTCAATAAATATGGTACGTGCAGAGGAAACACAGGTAGAAGAAACACAGGTAGAAGAAACACAGACAGAGGAAAATGCAGGTCAGACATCAGAATTGCCTATAAAGACACTTACACCGAAGGTTATGGATGTGAATCCTTATATGGCAGCAAGTGATTCCAATATTCATCATGACTGCTATAATACAGATTCAACAGATGAGGTATTGCCTGTTGATATTTATTCTGAGATCAATGTTTCTTATGAAAAAGTTAATCCTAATGCTTCCCCGGCAGTCTTTTTTGATTCTTACGGACATGCAGTAGTTCCGTTGCTTGGTGGACTGGCAATCCGTGATATTAATGCAGATGAGGCACAGACCTTGGGCTATTTTTCACCAAAACAGCATGACAATGGAAGCTATCTGATACAGAGTTCATATTCTTTTGTAGATGAGAGCAATCGCATTGTGTGTCCGACGAACGATAATCGGGTACTTATGCTTAAGGCTACAGATGAGGAGGGAAATGTACTTCCGGAATTTGAGAAAGTGCTGGATATTGATATTAAAGCGGCAGCAGAGGCTGCACTTGGAAAAACACTGGATCAGAATCTGTTATCTGTAGTTTTTGATTATGAGGGAAATCTCTGGTTTGCAACAGGAGGCTTCCGCATTTATCCTGACAGAAAACAGCAGGGAACCTTTGGATATGTTTCCCGTACAGCTATCGATAAGATCTTGAATGGAGAAGATGTAGATCTGTCAGATGCAGTGTTTGTATATGAACTGGAACCGGGAGAGGGTGCAGAGAATGGTATTGCGGCATCTAAGGAGGGTGCGGTCATTCTGACAAATCTGAAGTGTTATCTGCTCCAGGCGGATAATGGTGTGAAAAAAGTCTGGGAAACTTCCTATAAAAGTGTGGGTGCCAAGGAAAGCAAAGAAGGTGATGAGACGACAGGTGGCGGTCTTGCATGGGGAGGTGGATGTTCCCCGTCTTTGACCAACGATCTGGTTATGTTTACAGATAATCAGGATCCGGTAAATCTTATTGCGGTGGATATGAAAACAGGAGAACAGGTTGCGAGCATGCCTGTTATAGATGAGCTTCCGGAAGGTACACAGGTGTCTGTGGAAAATTCTGCAATTGTATATGATGATGGAGAGGGAACAGTAAGCACGATCGTATGTAACTGGTTTGGTGCAGGAAGTGCGAAGCTGGGAGAAGCAGATAATGATTCCTCAATACAAAGCTATGAGAATATTTATGATGTGGGCTGGCTGAGACAGGGTAATAAAATGATCGCACCGGGTATAGAACGTGTGGATACAGTTAAGACGGAGGACGGATATGAGATGAAGAGTATCTGGTGCAGAAGTGATCTGTCTGACACTTCCATGATGAAGCTGTCCACTGCAACAGGATATATTTACGGATATGTTCAGAATATGGAAACTGGTATGTGGCAGTATATCATGCTTGATTTTGAGACAGGCGAGACTGCATTTACCATGGATATTTCTGACAAACCGGGATACAACAACATGGCTATCGGTATGTATGCGGGAAACAGCGGAAATTCACTCTATTGTCCGACCGGCTATCTGGAACTGCTGAGGCTGCAGGACAGATTCGTTTATCTGCCGGAAATGCCTTATCGTAAGGTTGATCTGGATCAGGCAATACGCAATGTGTTAAGCCAGGAGAAATTTGCGGCAGACGGCGGCCAGGGAGATGTGGAAGGATGGCTGAATACGATCACAATTGAGAACGTACATCCGAATACGACCGTTGCAATACGTATGAAAGGAATCTCCGGGGAAACAGGTTCTCTGAAGCTGTATGCATATGGTACAGATGGTACCTTGAAAGAAGTTCCGGCAGAGAAATGGCATATTCAGACAGAAGATGGTGAAACACCGGATACATTATCCGAAGACGTACTGTATGAGGTACATATGATTGTGGAAGATGGCGGTGATTTTGATCTCAGTGAAACGGAAAAAGAGATTAAGATATCTGCTGTTCTGGGTGCCTGACTGTAAATTGTGAAATAGGATTTGTTGCAGGAAGTATATATGTGAGGAAACGAAACATTTATTTGCCCGGTTTATGAATGATATCTGCAAAACAGAATAGACTAATACTAAAGAAAACAAGAGGTGCTGCTAAACGGCAGTACCTCTTTTCGGTACAGAAATGATTACCGGAGTAAGCAGAATGATCATATTATCCAGGAGGGCAGATTTATGTGGGGATTTATAGTGGCATTGATTTCAGGGGCACTGATGAGCATTCAGGGTGTTTTTAATACGGAGGTGACAAAGCAGACCAGCCTCTGGGTATCAACCGGATGGGTACAGCTGTCGGCTTTTGCAGTCTGCGTTCTTGCCTGGCTTTTTACAGGACGGGAAAGTGTGGCTGCACTCTGGCAGGTGGACAATAAATATACACTTCTTGGCGGAGTGATCGGAGCGTTTATTACCATTACAGTAATCCAGAGTATGGGAGCCCTTGGACCTGCCAGGGCAGCAATGCTGATCGTTATTTCGCAGCTGGCAGTTGCTTATGTAATTGAATTATTTGGATTGTTTGGGGTAGATAAAGAACCATTTGAATGGCGTAAAATCCTTGGATTGCTGATCGCGATTTCCGGAATTGTTATATTTAAGTGGCAAAAATAAGAGTTTACTATTGTAAAATCATTAAGATTTCGTTACAATAAGGGTGGCATTATGGACAGGGGGACTCTTACTCTGAGAAATAAGAGGAGGACCCTTATGATAAAAATAAAAAACAGATGTTGTTATACTGTGACACTGATATTATGTGGAACTTTGTTTCTTACAGGACTGACAGGATGTAAGAGCAGAGAGGCACAGTTTCTGATAGATGGATTGCAGGAAGCAAAGGCAGAGGTGGATGCGGAGTCATCGGAAGAGAAAACATCAGGACAGAAGTCGAAGAAAGATACAGATGAGAAGAAAGCTGATACAGAGGACCGACAGAATGATGGTGGCAATTCTGCAGAGTTCCGGAAAAAACAGGCAGAATCAGATGGTTCAGATGCAGGTAATGGGACAGGAAGTGATTCCGGGAAACATATTTCAGATGCTGATATAGATAATGGGTCAGAAGCAGTTTCTGATAAGGAAATGCAGCAGGCGATGATCTATGTTGATGTCTGCGGAGCAGTTGCGAATCCGGGAGTTTTTCAGCTGGCAGCCGGGAGCCGGGTGTTTCAGGCGATTGAGGCGGCGGGAGGATATCTTCCCGAGGCAGCTCTAACCTGTGTAAACCGTGCAGGAGTTCTGACAGACGGACAGCAGCTTTATATTCTCACACAGGAAGAGATGGAGCGGCAGGGGCGGGATCCTGCAGAGATGTCCGGGGCATCAGATGGACAGATGAATGGAAGTGCCGGGACAGGACAGAACACGGGGATGACCGCTCAGGATAACAGGATCAACATAAATACAGCAGATGAAGCTCAGCTTACTACGCTGACGGGGATCGGTGCAACACGTGCGCAGGCGATCATTGCCTACAGAGAAGAGAACGGGCCATTTGCTGCGATAGAGGATATTATGAATGTACAGGGTATCAAAGAAGGTACTTTCGCAAAGATAAAAGATGAGATAGTAGTAGGATAAGGAGAACCGAATGAGCAGGAAAGTTTTGGTAGTAGATGATGAGAAACTGATCGTAAAAGGAATCCGTTTTAGTCTGGAACAGGATGGTATGGAGGTAGACTGCGCTTATGATGGAGAAGAGGCAGTAGAGAAAGCAAAAGATAAAAAATATGATATTATCCTTCTGGATCTGATGCTGCCGAAGATGGACGGGCTGGAAGTATGCCAGCAGATCCGCGAATTTTCCAATGTGCCGATCGTGATGCTGACAGCTAAGGGCGAGGATATGGATAAGATCCTTGGTCTTGAATATGGTGCGGATGATTATATCACCAAACCGTTCAATATCCTGGAAGTTAAGGCACGTATCAAAGCGATCATGCGCCGTGCGGGAAGCGACCACGAGGAGAAAGAAAAGGCAAAGAGCATTCAGGTGGGCGATCTTCGTATGGACTGTGAAGGCAGACGTGTATTTATTGCAGGTAGAGAGATTAATCTGACAGCAAAGGAATTTGATGTACTGGAGCTTCTGGTATTTAATCCGAATAAGGTTTACAGTCGTGAGAACCTGCTGAACATTGTATGGGGATATGAGTATCCGGGTGATGTACGTACTGTGGATGTACATATCCGCCGTCTCCGTGAGAAGATTGAAACCAATCCAAGTGAACCGAAATATGTACACACCAAATGGGGTGTCGGATATTATTTCCAGGCTCAATAAAAAGAACGTGTGAAACAGACAGACCGCATTTTATGAAACAAAGATCATAAAATGCGGTCTGTTTTTTGTTAGGACTGATTGTGATGCACATCTTGCAGAAAGCCTTTTTCAGACACGCTCTAGAGAAAGAGTGGAAGTTCAGTTTGATTCAGTTTAGTTTGGTTTACATCTGAGATGGTTTAGTATTGAACAAAGTTGATAAAAATCAGACAAACAAAACAAACATCTATAGAGGAAAATGATAAAAAATTAGAAAATTTCTATAAATGCGCTTGTGAAAATGACGAAAAAGGCATATAATTAACGTTACAATATGTAAAGAGTGCAATAAAAAGAGAAAAACAGGTATAAGGAGGGTGCGAAATGCTAGATCAGTCATTTTATCAGAAAGCGGATGAGATCATTGCTTTCTATGGTAAAAAGCCGGCATCACTGATTCCGATCATGCAGGATATCCAGGGGGTGTACAGATATCTCCCGGAAGAATTGCTTACATATGTTGCGGAGCAGATCGGTGTGACAGAAGCGAAAGCGTTCAGTGTTGCCACATTCTATGAGAATTTCTCATTTGATGCGAAAGGTAAATATGTGATCAAGGTCTGTGACGGAACAGCCTGTCATGTAAGAAAATCAATACCGGTTCTGGAGGAACTTTATAAGAAACTGGGGCTGTCAAAGACAAAGAAGACGACAGACGATATGATGTTTACTGTGGAAACAGTTTCCTGTCTTGGTGCCTGCGGACTTGCACCGACTATGATGGTCAATGAAGAGGTATATCCGAGAATGACTCCGGAGAAGGCAGATGAGCTGATTGATAAACTGAGAGGGGGCGAACAGGGATGATCCAGAATAAGGAAGTATTGGAGCAGATCAGAGAAGAAGCTGTGAAAGAACTTAATTCTTATGACTGTCGTATTCTTGTCTGTTCAGGTACCGGATGTGTGGCAACCGGTTCTCAGAAAATCTATGAGAAATTCATGGAGATTGCCAAAGATGCTCCGGGAGTTACCATTGAGTTTGGACCTCATGACAAAGATGCACATGTAGGTGTAAAGAAAACAGGATGTCAGGGTGTCTGTGAGCTTGGACCACTTGTTCGTATCCAGAAAGGCGACGATGTGATCCAGTATACGAAGGTTCAGATCGAAGACTGCCAGGAGATTTTTGAGAAGAGTGTTCAGGGTAATGAGACTATCGAGAGACTGCTTTATCAGAAAGGCGGTAAAGTAAGCCGCGGACCGGAAGATATTCCGTTTATCGCGAAACAGACCCGTATTGTTTTGAAGAACTGTGGTAAGTTTGATGCAGAATCTCTGAATGAGTACATAGCAAGCGGCGGTTTCCAGGCTCTGGAGAAAGCAATGTTTGAGATGGATCCGGATCTGGTTATTGATCAGGTTGATAAATCCGGTATCCGTGGACGTGGTGGCGGCGGCTTCCCGGCAGGTAAGAAATGGATTCAGGTAGCACGCCAGGCTGATCCTGTTCATTATGTGGTTTGTAACGGTGATGAGGGTGACCCGGGAGCATTTATGGATGGTTCCGTAATGGAAGGTGATCCTTACCGTCTGATCGAGGGTATGATGCTTGCAGCTTACGCAGTAAGAGCACAGCATGGTTATATTTATGTACGTGCGGAGTATCCTCAGTCTGTAGCGCGACTGAAACACGCTATCGCAGTTCTGGAAGAAGTGGGACTGTTAGGCGATGACATCCTTGGAACAGGATTTTCCTTCCATATGCATATCAATCGTGGTGCAGGAGCTTTCGTATGTGGCGAGGGTTCTGCCCTGACTGCATCTATCGAAGGAAGCAGAGGCATGCCTCGTGTAAAACCGCCCCGTACAGTTGAACAGGGATTATGGGCGAAACCTACTGTTCTGAATAACGTAGAAACTTATGCAAATATTCCGGAGATCATTCTCAAAGGAGCTGACTGGTACAGAAGTATCGGTACAGAGGGATCACCTGGAACAAAAACCTTCTCACTGACAGGTTCTATTGAGAATACAGGTCTGATCGAGGTCCCGATGGGAACAACCTTAAGAGAAATCATTTTTGATATCGGCGGAGGACTGAAATCCGGTGCTGCGTTTAAGGCTGTTCAGATTGGTGGACCATCCGGTGGATGTCTGACAGAAGAACATCTGGATGTACCTCTTGATTTCGACTCTGTTAAGAAATATGGTGCGATCGTTGGTTCCGGTGGTCTGGTAGTTATGGATGAACATACCTGTATGGTAGAGGTTGCACGTTTCTTTATGGGCTTCACCCAGAGAGAATCCTGCGGTAAATGTGGTCCCTGCCGTATCGGCACCAAGCGTATGCTTGAAATCCTTGAGAGGATCGTAGACGGAAAGGGTGAAGTAGAGGATCTGGATAAACTGGAGCATCTTGGAAACTTCATCAAGGACCGTTCACTCTGCGGACTTGGAAAGAGTGCACCGCTTCCTGTACTTTCCACATTAAGAAACTTCAGAGATGAATATGTAGAGCATATTGTTGATAAAAAGTGCGCGGCTCATGTATGTAAGGCAATGCGTTCTTATGTGATCGATCCTGAGAAATGTAAAGGATGTACCAAGTGTGCGAGAAACTGTCCGGTTGGTGCGATCACAGGCAATAAGAAAGAGCCTCACAGCATTGATACCTCCAAGTGTATTAAGTGCGGAACATGTCTGGAAAATTGTGTATTCGGCGCAATTTCTGTGAATTAAGGAGGGTGAAAAGATGATTCATTTGACAATAGATGGAATTCCTGCAGAAGTGGAAAAAGGTACGACCATTCTGCAGGCTGCCAGACAGATCGGAGTGGAGATTCCTACACTCTGCTATCTGGAAGATGTATTGCCGGATGGTTCCTGTCGTTTGTGCGTGGTAGAAGTAACAAACAATGGAAGAACCAAATTTGATACGGCATGTACACTTCGCTGCTCAGAGGGTGATGAAGTACAGACAATGTCAGAGAAGGTAGTTGCATATCGTAAAGATACCCTTGACCTCCTTCTTTCCGATCATCGTGTACACTGCTTCTCCTGTGAGGCAAACGGTGACTGTAAATTACAGGACTACTGTTTTGAATATGGTGTGACTGAGACAAGCTATCCCGGTGAAATGAAGGATATGCCGATAGATGATACCAATAAATTCTTTACCTATGATCCAAGCCTGTGTATTCTCTGCCATCGCTGCGTGAATACATGTAAGGAGATTGTGGGAAGAGGTGCCATCGACACTATGAATCGTGGTTTCCAGTCAGTGATCGGTGCACATTACAAACATAAATGGAACGAAGGTATCTGTGAATCCTGCGGTAACTGTGTACAGGCCTGTCCGACAGGTGCACTGACCATGAAGCGCAGAAAGAAATACCGTCCGTACCAGATTGACAAGAAGGTTCTGACTACCTGTCCTCACTGTGCAACAGGCTGCCAGTATTATCTCCTTGTAAAAGACGGAAAGATCGTAGATACAGAAGCTGTAAACGGACCGTCCAACAAAGGGCTGCTCTGTGTTAAGGGACGCAGCGGATGTTTCGATTTCGTACAGTCACCGGAGCGTATTAAATATCCGCTGATCAAGAATAAAGAGACAGGTGAATTCGAACGTGCAACATGGGATGAGGCGCTGGATCTTGTTGCTTCCAAATTTATGGAGATCAAGAAACAGTACGGCTCTGATTCTCTTGCAGGCTTTGCATGTTCCAGATCACCCAATGAAGATATTTACATGGTACAGAAGATGGTTCGCTGCTGCTTCGGCACCAACAATACAGATAACTGTGCACGTGTATGTCATTCCGCATCTGTAGCAGGTCTTGCGATGACTCTTGGCTCAGGTGCCATGACAAACCCAATTGAGGATATCACAAAGAATGCAGATCTGATCATGCTGGTTGGTTCCAACCCTGAGGAAGCACATCCTGTAGTCGGCATGCAGATCCGTCAGGCCATCAAGAGAGGCTGCAAGCTGATCGTAGTTGATCCTCGTGATATCGGTCTGGCTAAGAAAGCAGATATCCATCTGAAACTGAAACCTGGTACAAATGTTGCTTTTGCAAACGGCATCATGAATGTGATCCTTTCTGAAGGTCTTCAGGATGACAAGTTCATTGCAGAGCGTACCGAAGGTTTTGAAGAATTAAAGGAAATCGTAAAAGATTACACACCTGAGAAGGTAGCTGAAATCTGCCACATTGACGCAGACGATCTGAGAAAAGCAGCGATCATGTATGCAAAAGCTGACCGCGCTCCAATCATCTACTGTCTTGGTGTAACCGAACATTCCACAGGTACAGAGGGCGTTATGTCCATGTCCAATATGGCAATGATGGTTGGTAAGCTTGGACGTGAAGGCTGTGGTGTTAACCCGCTTCGTGGACAGAATAACGTACAGGGTGCCTGCGATATGGGCGCTCAGCCGAATGTATATCCAGGATATCAGAAGGTTACTGATCCTGCAGTTCGTGAGAAATTTGAGAAAGCATGGGGTGTAAAACTTGATCCGAATATAGGAACTCATGCAACTGATGTATTCCCGAAAGCAATCACAGGCGAGATCAAAGGTCTGTATATCTATGGTGAGGACCCGGTAGTTACTGATCCGGATACCACACACATTATCAAAGCATTAAAGAGTCTTGATTTCTTTGTACTTCAGGAACTTTTCATGACAGAGACAGCTCAGTATGCAGATGTTATCCTTCCTGGTGTAAGCTATGCAGAGAAAGAGGGTACATTTACCAATACAGAGCGCCGCGTACAGAGAGTCCGCAAGGCTGTCACAGTACCTGGAGAGATGAGACTGGATACAGATATTATTATTGATCTGATGAACCGCATGGGATATCCGCAGCCACATCTGACTTCTGCTCAGATCATGGATGAGATCGCATCCCTGACACCGAGCTTCGCAGGTATCAGCCATGAACGTCTTGACAGTGAAGAAGTTCATGGACAGGGACTTCAGTGGCCATGTACCTCCAAGGATCATCCGGGAACACCGATCATGCATGTTGGTAAATTCTCCCGCGGTCTTGGCTGGTTCTATCCTGCAAAATATGTACCGTCAGCAGAGCTTCCGGATGAGGAATATCCAATCATCCTCATGACAGGACGTATTCTGTATCATTACACAACAAGAGCCATGACAGGAAAGACACCTGAGCTTATGGAGATCGAAGGTAAGTCATTTATCGAAATGAACATCGTAGATGCCGATAAGCTGGGTATCAAAAACGGTGATAAAGTCAGAGTTTCTTCCAGACGAGGATCCATTGAATCTACCGCTCGTGTAGGTACAAAGACCTCACCGGGTGAGAGCTGGATGCCATTCCACTTCCCGGATGGAAATGCAAACTGGCTGACCAACGCCGCACTTGACAAATACGCAAGAATTCCTGAATATAAGGTATGCGCAATTAAGATTGAGAAAGCATAAAACAATATCGGAGACAAAGTTCCGGATCTGATATCGTAAATATTATATGGGGCTGTCGCACATGGATCTGCTGTCCTTGCGGCAGCTCCATATTCCTTTATGGAAAGGCAAAAATAATCATTCGGCAGTACATCATTCTGTGAAAGTACGGAACGGTTACAGATAATTTTTTGTGAAAAATATAGTGTTACATAATAAGGAGTACGAGGCATGCAGAGATTTCAGTCAATCCTTCAGTTTAAAAAAGTCAGTTGTAAAAATTGTTACAAATGTGTCCGGAACTGCCCGGTCAAGGCGATACGTGTTCATGATCATCAGGCAAGGATCATAGAAAGTCAGTGTATTTACTGTGAGAAGTGTATCCTTGTCTGCCCGCAGGATGCCAAGGAAGAGCAGAATATGATTCCTGCAATCTGTAATGCAATGGAGAATAAGACGCAGGTTATAGCCTCTCTTCATCCGGCATATCTGGCACGTTTTGGGGTAACCGGTATCAATGGAATAAGGGAAGCGATGAAGAAGCTGGGATTTGCAGATGCAGCGGATGCAGCAGAAGGTGCAAGCCTGATGATTTCGCAGTACAGAGCACTTTTTGCGGAACAGAAAGAGCCGGGAATAATGATCTCTTCTGCTTGCCCTGTAATCGTACAGCTTGTCAAGAAACACTATCCGCATCTTCTGGGAAATCTGGTACAGTCTGCCTCTATGATGCAGTTTCATGCCAGTTATCTGAAAAAAAAATATCCGAAGGCAGAGATTGTCTATGTAAGTCCCTGTATTTCAGCTATGTCAGAGTTGAGAGACTCAGGAAATGAAGTGGATTATGTGATTACATTGGAAGAGCTGGTGCAATGGATGAAAAAAGAAGGGATTTCCATAACTGAGAAAGAACCTGAGCAGATTGCCTACCGTTCCAGAGAAATCGCCATTGCGGACGGTTTAACAGACCTGCTTGGGGCTGTAAAGGGAATCCGCAGGCTTTCTGTAAGTGGGATGGAGCAGTGCAGGGAGGTTCTGGAAGAACTTCATCCGGAGGATTTTGAAAATTGCTTTCTTGAGATGTATGCATGCAGCGGCGGCTGTGTGGCAGGTCCTTCTTTCCAGATGAAGAAGGGACATTATCTGGCAGATGTTCTGGCAGTGAAGAATGCAGCCTTTGGAAAAGATTTTCACAGAGAGCAGGGAGACTATGAACTTCCGGGATTTGAGCTGAGAAAGAATTTCGGTTACTGTTCTGCACAGGAACAGGAAGAGGTCTCAGAGGAAGAAATCAGGGATGCTCTGGCGGAAATGGGAAAATTTTCTCCAAAGGATGAATTAAACTGCGGTGCCTGCGGGTACAACACATGCAGGGAAAAGGCAATTGCCATTATCCAGAATAAAGCTGAGGTTGCCATGTGCATTCCATATATGCGGGCAAAACAGGAAAGTTACTCCAATAAAGTCTTTAATGCCATGCCCGGACTTCTGGTAACTGTGGATTATAATCTGAAGATCATTCAGATGAATGAGGCGGCGTCCAAATTGTTCAATATGCCGAAAAAGCGGCGCCTGATCGGGAAACCGGTATCGGAGATCATGGATGATTACAGTCTGGCGAGTATACTGGCTTTTGAACGGAATCTGATGCAGGATGAGATTTATCTGGAGGATCAGAAATGTTATCTGGATCGCGTAATGACGAATGATAAAGAAAATAAAATGATTCTCTGCATTATGAAGGATATTACAAAGGAGCGGAAGCATAAAGATCAGATTCATAATGCCCAGATTGAAGCTGCGCGTATGGCAGATAAGCTGGTAGAAGAACAGCTGAAGATCGTGCAGCAGATCGCCGGACTTCTTGGAGAAACTGCTGCAGACACCAAAGTGGCAGTAGAAAAACTGAAAAATACCATACTTCTGGAGAGTGAAGAAGAGAATGAAAAGAAATAAGCATCATGGACTGAATGTGGAATTTGACGGCTTATGCATGGATTTTGGTCATGTGAGCCTGAATAAAAAGAAAGAATTTCTCTGTGGGGACTGCTATAAGATTGAAGAAAATGATGAAGACCATGTTCTGGTGCTTTCTGACGGACTTGGGAGCGGAGTAAAGGCGAATATCCTTTCCACGCTGACTGCAACCATGCTCAGTACCATGATCATTAATCAGGTGGAACTGGATGAGGCAGTGCGTGCAGTGGCGAAAACGCTTCCTGTGTGCAGTGTGAGAAATCTGGCATATGCCACTTTTACAGTGTTGAATTTTCAGGGGAAACAGGTAAGTCTTTATCAGTTTGATAATCCGGATGCAATTCTGATCCGGGATGGCAGACTCTTTGATTATCCGGTGGAGACAAGTATGATCGAAGAGAAGGAAATCCATAAAAGCTGTTTTGAACTGAAAGATGAGGATATGCTGATCGTTATGTCCGACGGTGTCACCAATGCAGGAATGGGAAAAACTACCAACGGCGGCTGGGGAAGAGATGATGTAATGGCTTTCTGCAGGGCAAAGTACCATAAAGGGATGAGCGCACAGGAGATGGCAGGCTATCTGGCAGAGGCCAGCCTGGATCTGAATCTGAATGAAACGGATGATGATATTACAGCCATTGTCCTGCGGATGCGGCATAAACAGGTGGTAAACCTTATGATTGGCCCGCCAAGTAAGGAGGAGCATGATGAGCGATATCTGAAGTCCTTTTTCGATTCAGAGGGATATCATGTAATCTGCGGCGGAACTACTGCACAGTGTGCTGCCAGGTATCTGGATAAAGAGCTGATCTCTCTTAGTGAAACTGCCTGCGGAGACGTTCCTGCCTATTATAAGCTGGAAGGTACAGAGCTGGTGACAGAGGGATTTCTTACGATTGAGCATTTGCTTGAATATTGTGAAGAATGGATGGAGGACAGGCTGTCCTTTAACAGGGTGAAACGAAAAAAAGATGCGGCAGCATTGCTTGGTGTGATGCTGTTTGAGCAGGCAACGGATATTAATTTCTACTTCGGCGGTGCTATCAATAAGAGTAACGTGGAACTGGGAATCACAGAGAAAAGGAAAGAGCAGGCAGCAGAAGAACTTGTGGAGCATCTGCAGAATGCAGGAAAGAATGTGAATATTGCATTCTGGGCAATCTGAGAAAGCAGGAAAAACAGCAGTACGTGGTTTTATAAAGAGACATCAGGGTTACTGTTCACTGGTAATATCCCGCGAGGTGTTTTTTGTGAGCGAAGGTCACAGAAAACCCGAGACATACCGCGCGAATTTATGCGATTAGCATAAATTCTGTGCATCGCGAAGCGTGTTGCTGTGAACGGAGTGAACAGTAACACATCAGGAAGGATGAGGCAGAAAATGGCGAAGATATTATGTGTATGCATCAGTAAGGAACGCAAGACCTGCTCGCAGAACATTCATGAATGCGAAGCTGATCTGCAGGGACTTGTGGGAGATGTGCATTATGGAATGGGCGGAAGAAAGCAGGTCAGTCTTCTTCCTTATGAGAAAGTAAAAGAATATTTTGAACATTCAGGAGAAGATTTCAGATATGGCCGGTTTGGAGAAAATCTCCTTGTGGAAGGGATTGACTGGAACAGTATTGCGGAGGGGAACAGATTTCGTTGTGGAGATGTACTTCTGGAAGCAGTCAGGATCGGTGCGGGCGGTCCTGCATCAGATGCTTATAAGGGAGAAAAGGTATGCACGCCCATGGAACCCTGGTTTGTATTCTGTCAGATTCTGGAGGCAGGGAGGCTGAGAGAAGGAGAAATCATTCTCCAACAGAGATGAAAAATATGTAATTCTTCAGCAGTGGGCTGAATATTATGATGTTATAGCAATTTCCAAAATACTGAAGACAATCTGATTTATATTAATGGAGTGCCTTAGTGATATTATTCTCTGAAATTGCTATAGAGTTCAAAGGGTAAAACTATAGCAATCCTCGTAAATAATGCATTTAAGACAGTTCAGCAGAGTGCGAAAGACAAGGAAGATATCTGCAGGCGTGCTGACGCACGGCAAAGATATCTGACGCAGGATTTCACACTCTGATGGGCTGGATTAAGATGCATTATTTCAGAGGATTGCTATAATATATCCGTCAATTGACCCGGTGGTTATAAAGGTATTGAAAAGACTATAAAAAATGTAATATACAAGAGGAGGAATTAGTGCGTGGAGGGAATCAGTGTAGAACAGGCAGTGGAACAGATTCTGCAGCATACGCCTGTAATAAACGAGACAGAAGAAACAGAACTGAATAAAGCAGGGGGAAGAGTCCTGGCGCAGGATATGGTGGCAGAGTTTGACAATCCTCCTTTTGACCGCTCTCCGGTAGATGGCTATGCGTGTAAGGCAGAGGACCTTGCAGGTGCCGCTAAAGAGCATCCGGTGAGGCTGAAAGTCATGGAAGAGATTGATGCAGGACAGTATTCGGAAAGAGAAATCCAGCAGGGACAGGCAGTGCGCATTATGACAGGTGCTGCAATACCCAATGGCTGCAATTGCTGTATTTATCAGGAGGATACCGATTATGGCGAAGATACGGTAGAAGTTTACAGCGAGCAGAAGCGATGGAGTAATTATTGCTTCGCAGGAGAGGATTTTAAAAAGGGAACTACACTTCTGAAGAAAGGGTCACATATCGGATATGTGGAGGCAGCAATTCTGGCCGGAATGGGAGTGGCGAAAGTGCCGGTTTACCGTCAGCCGAGAATCGTGCTTCTGACTACAGGAGATGAGGTGGTAGAACCGGGAATTCCATTGCCGGAAGGAAAAATTTACAACAGCAATATGACAATGCTGTCTGCCAGACTGCGTGAACTGGGAATCGAATCTTTCCATATGGAAGCAGTCAAAGATGATCCGACGGTTATGTCTGAGAAATTAAAAGAAGCAGCAAAAGCGGCAGATATGATCATCACTACGGGAGGTGTATCTGTAGGCAAGAAGGACATTATGCATGAGTCCCTGAGACTGATGGGGGCAGAGCGGATTTTCTGGAGGGTAAAGATGAAACCAGGAATGCCTACACTGTTTTCTGCATATAAAAAAACTTCCGATATAACTGCAACAGATCATTGCGCTTCAGAAAGAGAGATTCCGATCATCAGTCTCTCCGGAAATCCTTTTGGTGTTGCAGTCAGCATAGAACTTTTGATTCGTCCTGCATTGGAAAAAATGATGCAGGATCCATCAATCGGTCTGAAAGAAGTAAATGGCATTATGGCTGATAACTTTGAAAAAGGAATCAAGGGCCGCCGCTTTATCCGGGCATATCTGGAAAATGGAAAATTTCATCTTCCCAATGGTCTTCACTCTAACGGAGTCCTCAGTTCCATGGCCGGCTGCAATTGCCTGATTGATACAAAAACCATGGAAAATCAGGAAAGCAGAAGCCTGAACGCAGGGGATAAAGTGGGCGCGATTTTGCTTTGAGAGGAGCAGCAAACAGGTGGAAAGAAAAAGAATATTTGCAATCAGCGGTGTAAAGAATTCAGGGAAAACAACTCTGATCTGCAGGCTTTTGGAGATTTTTAAAGACAAGGGCCTTAAAGTGGCGGTGCTGAAGCATGACGGACATGATTTCGTGCCGGACGTACCGGGAACGGATACATACTGTCAGCTTCAGTCCGGAGCCTACGGCACAGCAGTTTTTTCAGCAGGCAAATATATGCTGGTAAAACAGCAGCCGCAGATTTCCGAAAAAGAGCTGGCAGAATTTTTTCCGGAGGCAGATCTGATCTTACTGGAAGGATTTAAATACAGTACTTATCCGAAAATTGAAATTATCCGTAAGGGAAATTCGGCAGAAAGTGTCTGCAATCCGGAAAAACTGATGGCGATCGCCACAAACCTGGATGCAGAGGAAAGAGATGCACTGTCTGTACTGGAAAATGTTCCATTCTTTGAACTGGACAATGCAGAGTGTATTGCAGAATTTATTCTGTCGGATTATTTCCGGTAAAGAGTTTCATACGGTCACGTCGCGCGGCACAGATAAGGGTAAGGTGGTATTCTTTGGCCATGGCGACTGCCTCGGCGGAAGGGGATGCCTTGCTTGCCAGAACCGGTATTCCGGCGCGGATTGCCTTGATCGCCATATCTGTAGGGATACGTCCACTGGAATAAACCACGCATTTCTTCAGGTCAATATTATGGCGCAGGGCATAACCGATGGCCTTATCCAGAGCATTATGACGTCCGATATCTTCGCACTGAAAGAGCAGTTCTCCGTCACAGGCAAGAAAACAGCTGTGAGTTGCCCAGGTCTGGCTGTGAAGCGGGGTACCATTGGCGAAACAGTCTGCAAGATCAAAGATCCACTGTTTTTTCCATGGGACAGGTGTAACTGGCGTCATTGGCTGATCTGTGATAAAATAATCATTAAGAACACGATTTCCGGTGCAGCAGGTCGGAGTAAGAGCAACATAATCTTCATTTTCCTCATGAGACTGCCCGGATTTATTTTTACTCAGGATCACGCGGGCACGTTTGCCGAATTCACAGATGTAGATCTGCTCCACATCCTCGGCAGATGAGATGATACCTTCCGTAAAGAGGCGGCCGAGAACCAGTTCTGTCAGATGTTGTGGGATACAGACCAGTTTCATGGTCAGGCGTTCATTTACATATACATCCATCATGTGTTCCACAAGGATTGGTTCTGTTTCTTCATGAGTTTCCCCGTCACGACCCAGAAACTCATAGGTAACATTCTCGAGCAGATTCAGGTTGTGGTATTGTTCGTTGATTTTCATAGGACAGTTCCTTTCGTCCGGTAAGGATTTTAATAATCTTGATACATTAAGTATAGACTGCGGAGTATGGAGTGTCAAACGATTATGAGAGAAAATATTGCCTGTGATTTTGACGGCGAATAACAGAAGAAAAGGTTACAAAGGTTGCGGTTCACCCGTATCCGGTAACAGGAAAATCAATTATTAGAAAGTAAAAGGCAGGTAGAGCCGATGATAGACAAATATGGAAGAGAAATAGATTATTTAAGGATTTCCCTGACAGACAGATGTAATCTGAGATGCATTTACTGTATGCCGGAAGAAGGCGTAAAATCCCTTTCTCATGCAGAAATCCTCACATACGATGAGATTCTCCGCATCTGCAGGTGCGCAGCAGATCTGGGAATCCGTAAGATTAAACTGACAGGCGGTGAGCCACTTGTTCGTAAAGGCTGTGCAAGTCTTGCAAAACAGATCAAGGCGATCCCGGGAATTGAGAAAGTGACATTAACAACAAATGGAATCCTGCTCGCCGAGCAGCTGGATGCATTACTGGATGCAGGAATTGACGCCATTAATATCAGTCTGGATACTTTGGATCCGGAACTGTTCAAAAAAGTAGCGAGACGTGACGGACTGGAAAAGGTATTTGAGGGAATCGAAGCAGCACTTGCACATCCGGGACTTTCCCTGAAGATCAACAGCGTTCCGGTGATCAAGGAAAAAGAAAACTTCATCGGGATTGCAGGACTGGCGCAGAAATATCCAATCCATGTGCGTTTTATCGAGATGATGCCAATCGGATTCGGAAAACAGTTCCCATTCCAGGATGAAGAATCTATCAAAGCAGTACTGGAAGAAGCCTACGGTCCGATGCATGCAGTCAATGAACGCTACGGAAACGGCCCATGCCATTACTATGAAATCGCAGGATTTAAGGGAAAAATCGGATTTATCAGTGCAATGACCCACAAATTCTGCAGTCAGTGCAACCGAGTACGTCTTACATCCGAAGGATTCATGAAAGGATGCCTCCAGTATCAGAAAGGTACAGACCTGCGGGGGCTTATGCGCGGCGGCTGCACAGATTCGGAACTGAAAAAAGCAATTTATCAGGTGATCTGGAATAAACCGGTGAGCCATAATTTTTATCAAACGAAGACAGAGCAGGATGAAATCAGAGGAATGTCACAGATTGGCGGGTGAGATATGTAAATAAGAAAGACACTTTTCTTCTAACATTTTGAAATTGCAGCATCTTGCGGCAAGGGAAGAATCTGGTTTGGCAATACACTTCTGGTATAATTTCATGGCTTTGTTTTGCAAAGTATTCTGAATATTGTCAATCAGAAATTTTTCTTTTTGGAGCAGATAAATATAATCGGTTTTTTCTTTGTCACTTTTAAAAGAACGGAAACAATCAATCTGATTATATTTTAATTGCGTAAGACAATTGTCTGGAACGGGAATCATGTTATTGATATTTAATACTGCATAAAGATATCTGGTAGATTCATCCTGAAGTTTGTGGAAATCCAGACTGTTTGACATTTTTTGATGTTTGGGTTTGGCGGAAGAGATAGGAACATAGTAATGAAAATTTCCAATTGTAAGAAGAGTTCCTACATGAAGTTTTAAACGTTCCCCATATTCCACATATCCAACGTGGGAATCAAATTGTGTTAGGTAATTTATATATTTTTTATCAACAATATACCAATTCATAAAACCTCCTGAAAGTAAAAAGTGGGTGGATTACTCCACCCATTACTGTTAATCGATTGTTTTAATTGGACAACCTAACCGCTTTTAAACGAGTGTTTTGGCTGGACACTCTAACCGCTATACAGACATTTCTGTCTGTGATTTTATTATATGTAATATGAAGAAAAAAATCAATACTTTTATTGATGATTTATATAAACAAAAAGGAAAACTGATAATGAGAAAGAAAGAAATTTCTATGATTATTCTTGCTGGCGGTGCCAGCAGCCGCATGGGACGGGACAAATCAGATCTGACGATAGATGGGAAGACATTTCTTGAGATGCAGATAGAAAAGGGGGAAAAGCTTGGAATCAGTGATATTCTTCTGTCTGGCTATCATGGTGAAAATAAATATAAATATCCCATTATACCAGACCGCTTCCCGGGAAAAGGTCCGTTGGGAGGGCTGGAAGCCTGTTTTCGTAAAGCAAAGAATCCATATTGCTTGGTACTTGGTGTAGATGTTCCTCTGGTTCCGGCAGAGGAACTGGCTGCACTGATTCGCCAATCTCTGCATTCAGATGCAAAAGCAGTGATACTGAGCCACGGCGGGCATGAGGAACCTCTTATGGGAGTATACTGTACAGACCTGGCAGATGCCATGCTTGAAGAAATCACAGAGCGGAAAGGCGCAGTCTTTGCTTTTCTGCGGAAAAATGGATACGAATGCTACGAAAGCCAGGCTGCGGCCTGGTATTTTTCCAATATCAATGATTCGGAAACATATAAAGAAATAGCGAGAAATCATTTTAGATTCAATTGGAAAACTGTGATGAGAGTCGACAGAAACGTTTGATTGCTTATTACAGGAATAGCTGACAAAATGAACTGTTGATGTATTTTCAACATTAGAGAATAAGGGTGGTGATTATGGCTGAGTATAAGAATTGGTATTTGGCTGGAGGATCGGGAATGAAGGATGAGAGAAAAAAATTAAAATTAATTATATTACAATGCATAGCTGTGATAACTGTAAATTTTATTACAATCTGGTATTTCGAAGAACTTTTTTTCAGGGGATTTTGGTATGTTATTTTTGCATCATTTATTTTAACTTTTATATATATCATACGGAGTTTTTGCTGTTTGAGAAAGATTCGTGTATTTTGGTTTGCGGCAATACCAGTTTTTCTATTTGGAATATATCTGGCATTTTTGTTTAATGATGGAATAAAAAAATTAAACTTTCAGGTATATAAGGAAAAAAGGACTGAAATTGTTCAGATGGTACAGAATAACCAGATAAAAATAAGGAAAGATATGGAATTAATCGAACTACCAGAAGATTATAAAAAATGTTCTTCAGGTGGAGAAGCTGTAGTCCGGAAAAATAATGGCAGTTATACAGTGGGATTCTGGTATACACAAGGCTTTTTGGACAGTGGATTTTCTTTATTTGCCTATAGTAATGATGACAGTCGGACAGATGTGATTCAGATGGTAAAAGAATATGGAGGAATAGAATATGAAATTAATCTGTCTGAGAAAGAAAAGGGCTGGTATTATGTTACGGCAAAAGTCGGTGAGTAATTGAGAAAATGAAAGCGAAATATGTCTGGCGGTTCAAATTAGAATTAAGGAGAACAGAAATATGGATATACAAATACTAAATATTGCTGAACTGTTACTATTTGTTTTCATGATTTGTACTTGTATAAGGATATACAGACAAAAGAAACAAAAAGGAAAAATATCGTTAAAAACGTTAATTATGTTTTTGATAAACCTTATATTCTATGCTATGGTAACTGGAACTAATTATCATCGAACTCACCCGGGAGAGAGTAAATTTCAGGCAGGGATTACATATAATAATGTACGTATATTTATTTATAGTATTGTCTTTTGTTTAGGCCTGGCAATCATGAAGAAAATGAAAAAGCTTGCGTCAAAGTGGATTATAACATGGGCGATATTATGTACGGTATTTCTAATTGTAATGTCGTTTTGCGAAATAGAAAATGCATATGTGAGTTTTTCAACAGCAGATTAGGCAGAAAAGTATTATGGAATTGAAAAAAATAAAATAGATGAAATATATGGTGAAGATTCCATAGAGGTATTATATCTTGAAGATAGACAAATGAATAGTAAAATAATTTATAAAGAAGAAGGAGGGTGGAAATGTACATCACATTCTGAGATAAAATGTCTTTATAATAGGGCTGATTTTAAGAAAGATAATACAATTGTTGTGCGAGAATGTACGATAACCGGAGAACTGTATATCAGTGTTATTTGTGGAAAGAAAGATAATAAAGATTTCCAGATATCAGATACACAAAATACAATTTTTACAAAAAAAGAATTTGTAAATAAAAATGGAGAACAGATAAGTTATAATGGCTATCTTGGAAAAGAAAAACCAAAAAATTATGTGATTCACTTAGATGGCGAAGAGATATCTATAGACTGGAACGAAAGTGATATTATGATTGTTTGACAGGAACAAAGTTAAAGATGAATAAAGTTGATTATGAAGAGAACGGTTGGCATTCCTCCACCGACCGTTTTTTTTGTACCCATTTTTAAGAAAAAAGAGGTGAAAAACTATGAAATACAGAATAATTACATTAATTGGTCTTGCCGAAAGTACTCTGGCAGTGTGTTTTGGAGGTTGGGATAAATTCCTGCAGACATTGCTTTTGTTTATGGCAATCGACTGGTTTACAGGGGGAATCCTTCTTCCGGCAGTATTTGGAAAAAGTCCGAAATCTGAAAATGGTGCACTGGAAAGCAGAGCAGGCTAGAAAGGGTTGTGCAGAAAAGGCATGACATTGTTGTATGTTCTCATTGCTGCCCGTCTGGAGGCATTGATGGGAACAGAATATCTGAGAGATAAGGACAGTTGCTGTACAACTTAAATGTGACTTATCTGGTTGAAGGAACTGTAGTCTGGCAGAATAATGGTGGTTGTACAGTGGATTTTCTTTATTTGCTTATAGCAAGAATGATAACCGGACGGATGTGATTCAGATAGTGAAAGAATATGAAATTAATCTGTCAGAAAAAGGCTGGTATTATGTTGCGGCAAAAATAAGCGAGTAATTGAATGCTTACTTATTTCAGAAAAGTCTAACGGAGCAAATTGTTGATGCATTTCCGGTATTAAAGAGAATCTTTACAGTCTTCCTAAAACAGTTAAGAATGGTTCTGAAACCTTAAACTATACGTATGACGCAAACGGAAATATCATAAGTATCAAAGATTCTGCAGGTGAGAGTACATTTCGATATGACGAATTAAATCAGCTGATCCGGGAAAATAATCATCAGTTAAACAAAACCATCACTTATGCCTATGATCTGGGTGGTAATCTGACAGTAGAAAAAGAGTACGCATTTACGACTGCGGAAACTCTTCCTGATACACCTGTGAAGACAATGACAGGAACTTATGACAGTGCATGGAAGGATAAACTCCTGAGCTGGGATGGCACAGCAATGACTTATGATGCCATTGGAAATATGCTTACCGGAGGAGGAACAACTTATACCTGGACACAGGGACGCAGGCTTTCCGGTGTAGAAAATGGAAAGAGTATTAAATATCTTTACGACAATATTGGTGCCAGAGTGAAAAAAAACAGTAGACAATACAGTGACTGAATATCAGTGGGCAGGAGATCTTCTCCTTTCTGAGAAAACTGACGGAAGAATCATCTGGTACTGTTATGACTCCCAGGCCAATCTGATCTTTGTGACTATCAGGGGAATCACCTATTTTTATGTACGAAATGTACAGGGTGACATCATTGCCCTTGTTGACGCAGATGGAAAAGTGGTAGTAAAATATACTTCTGACAGTTGGGGAAAAGTGATTGCTGTTACAGGTGAGCTGGCAGATACAGTAGGTGTTCAGAATCCATTCCGCTATAAGGGATATTATTATGATAATGAAACAGGTATGTATTATCTGAAAAGTAGATATTATGATGCGGAAATTAAAAGATTTATTTGCGCAGATGGATATTTTTCTACTGGAGTAGGAAAACATGATTGTAATATGTTTTTGTATTGTAATAATAATCCGATTATGAATGTTGATGTTAACGGATATTCATTTATATCGTTTGTAAAAAAAATCAATATCATTTGTAAAGGATATTGTCGGTGCGGTAAGTAAAGGCATTTCGATATCTGGAGGCTCTGCGGTTGCTATTGCGACATCAGATGGACCATCTCCAGTAATGGATTTTGTAGCAGCCGGAATTGTATTAGGTTTTAGTATTTATGAATATTATAAGGATAAAATTCACGATAATACACAAACAAAGATTTTAAGTTTGCCTAGAAATAAAAAAGATGTTGTTATTTATAGGTATGGAGGAACGAATCCTGGAAATTTAACGCCTTCTCAGAAAGATTCAGATACAGGCTTATCGTTCTCAACAATTCCACCTAGGATGGGAGGAAAAGCAGCTGTTACAACAATTAATACATTAAATAAGACAGGGATAGTTTATGCATATCAGGACAAATTAACACATGTTAGTGTGGTGCCAGTAGGAGTAAGTATTCAAACATGGATAAATGCAGGGAGTGGTTCAATTCGGACTCAAGCGGTAAAGAGTGTTGTAGTAAAATGGGATGGAGGAAACTAAATGGGAACAGATATTGATACTATTTTTAAAATGTTAAGTTGGAATAGTTCAGAAAAAGAACAATTGAGAGGAATAGACGAAGCGAAAAAAATAGAATATCTTTCCGTTTTATTTCAACCAATAGAAGATAAATCTGTATGGGAAAACTGTGCAAAGGTAATTAGCTCAAAATCAGATAATGAATTAAAAAAATATATGAATAATATGTTTGAATGGATAAAAGATATGAATTGGCCGGGTGCATTTGATATATATGCAAGAATTAAGCGAATGAATGTAGATTGTATAATGGAAAATTACATATATGCAATAAAAATAGCACTGAAATATCAAGATATAAATTGGCTGGACTATTTGTCTGGACTAATTGAAAATCCTGAGGTTTATAAACTTTTACCCGAAGAATATCAAAAATTAATGACAAAATATTATAATGATTTTTGGAAGGAATAACTTTAAAACAAAAGAGAGCGGTTGGCATTTCACCCCACCGACCGTTCTTTTTGTACCCATTTTTAAGAAAAAAGAGGTGAAAAACCATGAAATGTAAATTTTGTAAGGACAGTTGCTGTATAGCTTGAATATGTCATATCTGTTCGGAGAAGCAAAAGTGAGCGTATATAATAAAAGAGCGATTGAGGTAATATTTCCTGAGATATGTCTTGCGTATTGATTGCTGCAAAAAATAAATTACTTTTCGCTAAGATGTAGAAAAGCCCATTTTTCTGTGATAAGATGATAAGGATTCGATAAACAATGACTGTTTTACGAACAGACAGAAAGCATGCATCAAACTGCATGACAGAAGAGAACGGAGTTGAAAAGGTGAAAAAAAGAAAAAATTTTTTCAGAAGTCTGCGTTTTCGTATTCTGATCATCCTGATCATTCTGGGAATCGTGCCGGGGGTTATTGTAACATATACGATGCTTCATAACTATCAGAACCGGGCGGTTGCAATGCTTACAGAGACAGTGGGTGATCAGTGCGATATTTTATGTAATCTGATCATCAGGGAGAATTATCTCAATGATACAGATTCAGAGGTTGTAAACAGCAAGCTGGAACTGTTTTCCAATGTGTATAACGGACGTATCCTGCTGGCTGACAGAGATTTTAAGATAGTGAGTGATACCTTCCACACAGAGGAGGGAAAGACGCTTCTCAGTTCACTGGCTGTAGCCTGTCTGAAAGGAGAAGAGACAAGCAATTATGACGCCAGAAGTAAAGTACTGGAGCTTGCGGTTCCTGTACAGAGTCCGGATGTGCAGCAGCTTCAAGGCGTGATGCTGGTAAGCGTTTCGGCTGTTGATATTGCGGAAACACTGGCAGAGATGGAACAGAGAGGCGTGATGCTGATCGGAAGTATTGTTGTTCTTTCGGTATTTCTGGCATGGCTGCTCTCTACAATACTTGTAAAACCACTTGCAAGAGTGACGAAGGCCATTGAAGATCTGACAGATGGCATGCTGGATGAAGAAATCAGTGTTCCTGACTATACGGAGACAGAGCTGATCACAGATGCATTCAACAAGATGGTCAACCGTATGAAAATCCTTGATGAATCCAGACAGGAGTTTGTATCCAATGTGTCCCATGAACTGAAGACGCCTCTGACTTCTATGAAGGTTCTGGCAGATTCTCTGGTTGGACAGCAGGGAGTCCCGGAGGAACTGTATCAGGAGTTTATGAGTGATATTACTGCTGAGATCGACAGAGAGAATAAGATCATTACAGATCTGCTCTCACTGGTAAAGATGGATAAGAAAGCTGCAGATGTGAACATTACACATATGGATATCAATCAGCTTCTTGAAGATATTCTCAAACGTCTGCGTCCAATTGCGGACAAGCGCAATATCGATTTGATCCTGGATTGCTTCCGCCCTGTGGATGCAGATGTGGATGAGGTAAAGTTTACTCTTGCCATCAGCAATCTGGTGGAGAATGGCATTAAATATAATGTGGATGATGGATGGGTGCGCGTGTCACTGGATGCAGACCATAAATATTTCTATATAACAGTGGCGGATTCCGGTATGGGAATCCCTGAGGACAGTATAGAGAGAATCTTTGAGCGTTTCTATCGTGTGGACAAGTCCCATTCCAAGGAAATCGGGGGAACCGGTCTGGGACTGGCGATCACCAAGAGTTCTATTGCAATGCACCATGGAACGATCAAAGTATTCAGTAAAGAAGGAGAGGGAACTACATTCTCTGTGCGTATTCCTCTGTCTTATATACCGTCATAGGAGGTGCCATTGTGAAAAAGAAACTTTCAATCATTATAACAGCGTTAATACTAAGCATCCTTGCGGCCGGGTGTTCTGTGGAGATACATGAAGATTCGGGTAAGCAGGATGCCAAATATTATCTGTACGATATCAGCTCTGATGAAACTCAGCTTCAGAAGGAAAGCTACTCTCCGGAGGAGACAACTGCAGACTATATGCTTAAGGATATGATGCAGCGGATGAACAGCCAGCAGACAGATTCGCAGAACCGGGTCAGTCTGCTTCCTGAAGGAGTACAGATGAATTACAGTGTAGAAGAGGACGTGCTGGTGGTCAACTTTAACAGTCAGTACAGCAGCATGAGCCGCGCCAGGGAATTACTTGTGCGGGCAGGTGTTGTGAAGACTTTTCTTCAGGTTCCGGGGATTAATTCTGTGCGTTTTACAATAGAAAATGAAGATCTGACAGATTCCAGGGGACAGGCTGTGGGAAATATGACTGCAGATACCTTTGCCGAGTTCACAGGAACTGAACCGGATGCCTATTGCAGCAATACCTTTACGCTTTATTTTACTGATAAGAGTGGTCAGAAGCTGGTAAAAGAACAGCGTACTGTGCGGTATAAACGCAGTATCCCCAAAGAGAGGATCGTTCTGGAACAGTTAATGAAGGGACCGCTGGAAAAAGGGCATTACCCCACAATTCCGGAGAATACGGAGGTTCTGAATGTGACCATAGCAGACAGGATCTGCTATGTGGCATTTGACGGAGTATTTTCTTCCTATGCGCTGGATGTATCGGAGAAAATACCGGTATATTCTGTGGTAAATTCGCTGCTGGATGCGCTGGATGCAGACAAAGTGCAGATTACGGTCGGCGGGAAGGACAGGCTGGATACCTTTGGTAAGAAGATGGAGCTGTATCATTTTTATGAAAGAAATGATAAGCTGGTAGTCAAGGAAAAAGAGTGATATTCATAAACGAAGAGGAGGCACAAAAGTGAGGAGACGCCCTGTGTGTATCCTGTGCATGCTTCTGGTTGTTTTTCTGTGTGTGACAGACTGGCTGGGATTTTCCCTGATAAGGGGGAATCCACTGCCACAGTCTGTGCAGACATGGATCAGAAAGCATCCGGAATCCACCATCTGCGGGGAGGTGGTCAGGTGCCGGGAGAATGAAGATTTTCAATCTGTATATCTTAGAAATACTTATCTTATTTACAATTCTGAAAAAGTTTCCATTGATAATATAAAGGTTTATTTAAACTTAATATAAATTTTTGATTATCTTTTCATATCTTCTTAAATGTCCGCAAAGCCTTATTTTATCAGCTTTACGGGCATTTCTCTTTTCGGCTGATACTTCCAAACAGCTACGTTTCATCACGTTTTCTCACGGTCAATCGTGGTAAATATCGTGGTAAAACTTTAAGCTATCATGCTTCTTAATTCTGCCTTGACGTTCTCTATGGACGCATGGGCGTACAGGTTCAGCGTGATACTGATGTTTGCGTGTCCCATGATATACTGTAAACTCTTAGGGTTCATGTTCCTGTTCGCAAGTCTGGTACAGAACGTATGACGCAGGATATGGGGCGTTATCTTTGGTAAGCTGTCCTCATGGCTCTTGTTATATTTCTTTCTCAGATTAGCGAAAGTAGAAGTATAATAGGCATTCGTCATAGGAAAGCCTTTCCCGTTCAGAAAGAGGAAACCACTGTACCCGTCTATCTCTGTCGGCTCTGCCTTTGCCTTGTTTGCCATGACACGCTCAAATGCCTGTTTCACTTCCTCACTCATGGGAACATCACGCACACCGCTTTTTGTCTTTGGTGTTTCGATATAATAGCCCGTTTCCTTGCTGGATAATAGCTGGTGGTCTACATGGATAACGCCGTTTTCAAAGTCTATATCCTGCCTTGTCAGTCCGCACAGTTCCGAGATACGAAGCCCTGTCTTTAACAGTATTACGATTGCGTCATAATACTTTTTATATACCCTGTCCCTGCTGGCAAAGGACAAGAGCCTTTCTTCCTGTTCCTCGGTCAATGCCTGCCGTGGTGTCCTGTCGTCCTCTATGACCTCATTCAGCTTGAAATCAAAGGGGTTCTTCCTCACGAGGTCGTCCGCTATGGCAATGCGGAATGACGCATTTAACGAGCGTTTATAATTGCTTATGGTCTGATAAGCATAGCCCTTGTCTTTCATGCGTAACGCCCATTCCTTAGCGTCTGAAAGGCGTATGCTGTCAATGCTCCTAGCCCCCAGTATATCGCCCTCTAATGTCCGCATGAGCTTTTTCCTGCCCTGTCTTGTGCTTTCCTTTACGTTGGCTCTCTGGGCGTTCTGTTTGGCGTATAGCTGGCACAGCGTCATTTTTCCGCCTGTTGTGTCGATACCGTCCTGTAAATCCCTTTGTATCTCCGTTTCTAATTCCCTTAGGGATTTCCCGTCCCTCTTGCCTTTAGGTACGAGGTCTGTCGGCACAAGTTTCCATGAATAGGCATACCTTGTCTTTCCTGCCTTGTCCACATATTTGTATAAGTATCTTCCGTCTGCTCGCTGGCTCTCTCCTGTCTTTAAGAGGCGACCTTTACTGTCCCGTCTTTTTTCCGACATTTCTTATCTGCTCCTTTCGTAAGAAAGAGCCTTGATATGACTTACTGAAATAATATCACATACAAGGCTCTTTTGCATTAGATTGCGTCTGTTTTATCCATAAATTTCTCAAACTGTTTTTTCTTAATCAAGATACGGTTGCCGTTCATCACATACCAGTCGCCGTGTCGGTTTTCTTCTACCAATCGGCGTAGCTTGTTCTGTCCGATTGTGAAGTATCTTGACGCTTCCTCAATGGTAAGGGTGTATTTTTCCCATACAGGAATATCAATCTTTTCGTTCATCATGCCACCCCCCTACCTGTTCTTTGTGTCATACTGGACGTAGGGTATCAATTCTGTCCTGTCTATCCGCTGTAAATGGGCGGTCAGCTTGCTGGAAAGGGAAGTGCTGTACCTTGCCTTATCTACCATATCCCCGACACGTTCCAGCCCACCTAAAGCGTCATGGGATTCGAGGAAGTAAAAGCCTTTGACAGCGGATATGACACCACCCTCTGTAAGCCACTGTTGCGTTTCTTCAAGGGAATTATGCGGTGTGGGTACATGGAGTTTTAAAAGTTCCACAGCCCCTAAAAAGCGTTGCCAGAAACGGCACGTTTTCCACCTGCTCTTGTTGCTCTCATTCCTGTTTGCTACGACAAAACGCAGGTTGTCCGCCAGCAGTCCGAAAGCCAGTTCCCCAATCTCCAGCGGTCTTGCCTGAAATGCCATAGCAAAGGCATGAGCCTTTTCATCACGCAGTTGCATTTCCGTCCGTTTCCAACTCCCGACTTCATCAAGCGTCCTGTTGTATTTGCCGCACACTTCCTTGTCCTTGTCATAAAAGCGGTAGGAAAGCCCCGATTTTCCAGCCCCGATATAGACGGTCTTTGCGGTGTCAAAATCATCAAACTTGCTCTCGTCAAAATGGTAGCCCTCACTGTTGGCGATAAATTCCTCTTTTTCACATTTCTTCTTTATCTGCTCTATGGTAAAGAACGGCGTTTCGTTCCTGTCGTCAATGGCAACGTCCAGCCTTGTGAAATGGTAGTTTCCAGCCCCATATCTCCTTTCACAGCGTCCGAACATATCCCCAAAGGTCAAGCCGTTGTTATCGAGGATACGGAAAATATCATCACACCCCCTGCCTGTCATCACGAGATAACAGCCCAGCCCTTGTGGGTTGTCCTCTGTCTTTTTTGCGTCGCCCGATACATAAATATCTCCGATTTCCCAACGCGCCTGATACGTCTTAAATTTGACCGTTGCAGGATAGACATTAAAAATATCGGTCGGCAAGCATAAAATGTGCCGTATCACATCTTCTGCCGTTGCCGTATCAAAGACAATGCTGATGTAATCAATCTTGACGGATAAATTTTCATGTGTTGCGATAGTGCATTACTCCTTTCGTACTCCCCGTTTTTTTGCGGGGTAAAAATCGTGTTTTGTCCTTTATTTATCACAGTTTCTAGGTACTATGACATGTATGCGCAGGGCGGTGTTACATATACGCCCTGTACGGAACGCCTACGGCGTTCCTTTTCTTCCTGCACCAGCCCCGTTCTTAACGCTCACGAGCCTTTGGGAGGCTCGTGGCTAAACGGGGCAGGCACAGGAAGAAACACCGTTTTCGGTCGGATAGTCCATGCCTATTCATGCTATCAAAGCGAAAATAACTCTTTTCTATGCCTACTCAAGCGTGTGATTGACCTCATTGTGCTTAATCACTATATCCTCCATGATAATAACGCCGTTAGAATTACTTGTCAAGAACTTTTTCTTGACTTTTTCGGCTATAATAAGTATGATAGGCTTATAAAGGAACGAAAAAGCCGGGAAAGGAAAAGATATAAGAAGTTATGGAGCATGACACAAAGAAAATAAATTTTTTAGGGGAGAACATACAGACCATAAGAAAACACAGGAAAATGAAACAGCAGGAGCTTGCGGACGCCATCGGTATCAATATGCAGAGCCTTTCTAAGATTGAACGAGGGGTAAACTATCCCACCTTTGACACGCTGGAAAAGATAATGGACGTACTGGAAGTAACACCGAATGAATTGTTGTCGGGAGAATGGAAGTTTGTCCAACAGGCGGAAAAAGAGGTATGCAAGTTTTTACGGACGGAAGAACGCCTAAATGCAGAACTGAAACACGGACACTATGATAACTTCTTTGACAGTGAAGAAGAATGGCTAGAGTATGAGTTGGAGCAGTTGCGGAAATACATCACAGACTATATCAAGGGAGAGGACATACAAGCGTCCGACCTTTACCCTATCAAAACATTTATCCAGCACTTGAAATTTCAGAAAGTATTAGACCGTTATGATGATTTATACAGCATGGATATGTTCGGGGAAAGCACAGACGGACACAAGTACGGTACACCTTATCAGGTTGTAAAGAGGATAAATCCCAACTCAAAAGAAGATATGGAGCTGTTGCGGGAAGTCTTAAAGGACAGCCATTTTGACAACGGGGACGAGTAGCCTTTTTCCTCTTGCAAAAAGATACAGCAAACAAAAAGCCCAGATCAAGAGTGCAAGCACCACTTCTAAAGAAGTGGCAGGCTCTTGACAGGGCTTTTTCTTTTCTGTTTATGGCAGACAAGAGAAAAAAGGATAGCTATATTGTATAGTTTCTCTAATAATTTTAGAGCAATGAATTTATCACAGGTACTTCGTCTTTTCATTGTAAAAGTACAATCGTGGAAAGCACTAATATTGGCACTTTGATTTTGTGCATTATGCACAAAATATGATAGCAACAAAGAGGTCATATATAAAATAGAAACAAAAATAACTTGACATTTAATGAAATATATGTCATGTTGAGGTTAGTAAAAACAGTACGTGACATAAAACTATCAAAAAGTAAAAAAGAGAAAGGAGGTTTATCGAATGAGAGCAAAGAAGTTGAGAACGAAAGTAGTTGGTCTTGTAGCAGCAGTTATGGTTGTCGGCGCTCCACTTACAGCGTGGGCTATTGATGTAGCGGGTGGAGATTTGTACTACAATGGAGGGCAAACAGACACCATTGTATATTCCGAAATTGGGCGTAAAGCAGGTATTAGTCGCAACTACATGGTAAAGGCAACTGTAAAGGTCGGCGGAGATACATATACCAGTGGATTCAAGTCAAACTACGCTTACAAAGATGCAAAGAGAGTTTGGTGGGCGAACGAAACATCTTATTATGATTATTATCCATATTAAGTAAAATAGTTCAAACACCTAGGGCGGGGCTATTTATCCCGCCCTATTTTATACATTTCTTCAAAGAAAGGGGCGTATGTTATGAAAAAATTTTTAAAGATTTTTATTTTCCTTGAAGTCATACTCTTTGCATATATTTTTAATACTTCTATTTACAACATTTATGAAAAGAATAACATTGCTACTGAGAATTTAAAAGGGTATGTTTTAGAAGAAACATCGCCAGAAATTCTCGACAAATTTTATACAATATTTACAGAAGAATATTCTCAAAATAAATTAGAACTCATTAACAATACGCTCACTTCCACAGATAAATCTGTTTATGATTTATATTGCTATCCATTAAATGAGTTTACACAAAAACAGCCTATATCTTCCTCTATTTTGTTTCAATATCATGAATTGCAAAAGGAAGATTTTTTAGATAGTGTTGGTGTATTCTATACAGATTTACCAGCTAACGCAATTAAAGAGATAGCTTCTCAACTGTCCGTCGCAATAAATAACTTTGAAAATGACGCTATTCCGTATAGTATGGTATTAGAATTGAATCTTCTGAATTTTGTAATCTTATTTATTGTACTTCAAATCATATACTGTATTTATACGTCTTATAGTTTGAAAAAAATAGGTATTAAAAAAAGCATGGGCTTTTCTACTATACATATTTTAAAGGAGCAAATTACCAGTGTAATAAAATATTTTGCTGTAATATGTTTAGTATTACTGTTCTTGCTAAATTTATATTACGCATTAACAAACAGATATGATTTTTCTTATTTAGCAACAAGTGTACTGTTCTTTATTGGTGTTTTAGCTATAAATATACTTTGTGTTTTAATTACAAGTATTTTAATTAAGTTTGTTTCTTTAGAGGCAATGATAAAAAATAAGACTTTAAATAGCGGCACAAATATTGTAGTTCAGGCTATAAAAATAATTTTTTCGGTAATAATCGCTATCACTATTATTTCATTGCTGAATCAGGGGAACTCATTTAGACAAAGCCAACAAGCTGTTTTAGATTATAAGTATCTGGACGGATATTATACCGCTAATGGTTTTAATTCATCGGAGTATGATTATGCGTTAGCAAACACAGACATATTAGAAAAATATTCTGAACAAACATTAGAGATGTATAATCATAACCATTCACTACTATGTGATTTTAGGACAGACGGTGGTTTGCAGACATCACGCCCCTATTATGAACAACAGCTTGTTATTGCAAATAGAAATTATCTGAATGAATTTTCAAATATCCAGCTCAGTGGAAAACCATTGGGAGAAGATATATTTAGTGAACCAACAGTATTAGTTCCACATAAATATAAGAATGATGAAAATTCTATTAGCGAATATATTAAGCAAGAATATTTCCGATTGATGAATTACAATCAATTTTATGGAATACCGGGAGAAGAAAAAACTATTGATAAATTTAATGTTGTTTATATAGACGATGATTCTACGATAAAAGTCAATACAGAAAATGGTTTTTCGGATATGGCTAATCCTGTTATCATTGTTGATACGGGCAATTTTGCAGGACTTTACTATTTGGATTCTTTAAATACAAGGTGTTTATTTTTTCAAATGGAGTCAAGAGAAGATTTTTCTTCTTTGTTATCAGAATATGATTTAGAGCAATTAGTTACAGCTGGAACATTACTTACACCTTATTTAATGCAACTTGAAAATGTGACATTCGTTCTTAAAACACTCACTATGTTTACGATTGTCTTTATAGTGTCTTTACTGTTTATTTTGTATATTTCAAATTATGTGGACATTTTTGTAAATCGAAAGAGATATGCGGCAAAAGAGATTTTAGGATTCTCTCATTTTAGGACACTGAAAAATCGGTATATTTTTTGGGGAATCGAAATAATTATATCAGGCGTATTAACTGCTATAAATTATTATTTTGCTTGCCTTTTTGCGATTATACTTATTGACTACATATTCTGCGAATTGCTTTATAGAATTTATATCTCAAACGCTTTATATGAGATTGAAAAGGGGGCATAAGTATGTCATTGATTACATTAAAGAACGTCAAAAAAGAATATGGGAAAAATCAGGTTCTATTTGAAAATTTATCTTTAGAAATAGAAAAAGGCGAATTTGTGGGGCTTGTAGGGAAAAGCGGGGCAGGTAAAACGACACTTTTAAATATAATAGGATTGATTACTGATATATCCGAGGGAACAATCACTATTGATAGTCATAAAAATTTGTCCATGAACGGTAAAAATGCTATGATTTTGAGAAGATATACAATAGGCTATCTATTTCAAAATTATGGACTAATAGAAGATGAAAGCGTGTTGTGGAATTTAAAATTAGCTCTTGAATATAAAAAAGTAAAAAAAGAAGAAAAACTGAAACTAATCAATAAGTATTTAAAGCAATTTGAGCTAAGTGACATGCTTAACAAAAAAGTATATCAGTTAAGCGGTGGAGAGCAACAGCGAATTGCAATTATTAAATTGATTTTGCAAGGAAGTCAGATTATATTAGCTGATGAACCAACTTCTGGACTTGATAAAGAGAACGAATTGATAGTGATGAAACTTTTGAAAGAATTAAATGAAAAGGGCATTACTATAATCATGGTCACTCACAACATGAATTTGTGCGATTGTTTTTCCAGAGTTATAAATGTAGAAAACTTTAGATAGTTTGTTAAAGGGAGATACGCGGTTTTATTATACGTGCAATCTCCCTTTATATTTCGTCATATCAAGACTCATATTCAATTATGGTAAATTCGTGGTAAAACACTTATTTTTTCAAGTGATGAACAGCCCTTAAATGCTGTATTTATGCGGATAATCGGATTTTCTATATCAAGTTTAAATAAAAACAAAAAAAGAATCATAGCGGTAACAGTGATGTTGATAAACTTCTGGCAGGAAGTCTTGTTCTGGTGTCCGGAAAACTGGAAGAGGTGCAAAGCCCCACGAATCCGGGAGAGTTTGACAGTAAAGCATACTATGGCTGCCAGAGGATCTACTATGTGATGAAGAAAGGAAAGATAAAGAAACAGTCGCAGAGTCATTCTGCATATGGGCAGTTCTTGATCGATGTGCAGCAGAAATTTGCAGGTATTCTGGAGAAGACCTGTGGAATGGAAGCTGGAGCATTTGAAGCAATCGTGCTGGGAGATAAAACAAATCTGGATTCGGAGTTGAAAATGCGTTATCAGATGGCAGGGATTATACATATCCTGGCGATTTCGGGGCTTCATATCAGTCTTCTTGGAATGGGACTGTATAATCTGCTGAAAAAAATCGGTCTGGGTATCTGGCCGGCAGGCCTGCTGGCGCTGGTGATCATGCTTCAGTATGGGATGATGACCGGAGGGTCTGTTTCAACTATGCGGGCAGTATGTATGTTTTTACTTTCTGTAGGTGCAAAGATCGCAGGACGGATTTATGATATGCCTACAGGAATGGCGGCTGCGGCGATCCTGATCCTTATGGAAAATCCGGCGTATCTGCTTGATGGAGGTTTTCTGCTGTCTTTTGGATCGGTGATTGGGATTGGCTGTGTCTGGCCGTTAGTACAGGAGGGGATGGATGTATTAAACCGGAAAAAACGAAGTGAGGTTAATGAGAAGGGAAAAATCAGAGATAAACTTCTGATGTCATTTCTGGCATCCGGAGTTGTGCAGCTTACCATACTTCCCATAGTGCTGTGGTTTTACGGAGAAGTGTCGGTGATGGGGATTTTTCTGAATCTGCTGGTGCTTCCTACTGTGGGGATTGTACTGGGAAGCGGAACTGCCGGTGCATTACTTGGATTAGTCACTGTCAGAGGCGCATTTCTGGCTGTTGTTCCGGGCAGGATTATTCTGAGAGGATATGAGTTTCTGACAGTGCTGTTGGGGCGACTTTCGTTTTGCACATGGATTGGCGGAAAGCCGGAAGTGTGGCAGATCGTTGGATATTATCTGGTTCTGGCAGCAGCGGTGTGGATATACAGAGCGGGTGTGAAGAAAAGTGAAAATGGTAAGATCTTTGCGTGGAAAATCCGGGCTGTATATGCAGGTATGGTATGCTTTGCAATTCTGCTGATCAGTTACAGACCGCATGAAGATTTCCGTATCGCCTGTCTGGATGTGGGACAGGGAGACGGAATTGTGGTGGAAATAGAAAACAGATGGAATATCCTGATCGACGGGGGCAGTACGAATAAGAATGAACTGGGAAAATATCAACTGCTCCCATATCTGAAGAGCAGAGGAATTTCCAGACTGGACGGAATTTATGTTTCTCACACAGATGAAGATCATATCAGCGGGGTGCGGGAACTTCTGGAATTTGTTGAGAAAGATCTGACTTCTCTGCGCATAGAGAATCTGATCCTGCCCAAATGGAGCGATATTCAGGAGAATAAAAATTATCAGGAGCTGATAGAGCTGGCAGAGTCAGCGGGAGTCCGGGTGCTTACTGTGAAAGCAGGAGATGAGATCAGATATGGAACTGTCAGACTGAAGGTTCTGTGGCCGGAGTCCACAGCATCAGGGAAGGAAGTAAATGAAGATGCGATGGTTCTGGAAATGATAAGCAAAGATTTCAAAGGGCTTTTTACCGGAGATATCGGGATGGTGACAGAAGAAAAACTGATACAGAATGGGTGTCTTGAAGATGTGGACTTCCTGAAAACTGCTCATCACGGTTCCAGATATTCTACAGGAGCAGAGTTTCTGGAAATCGTCAGACCGGAACTGGCTGTTGTTTCCTGTTCTGCAACAAACACATACGGGCATCCGTCGCCGGATACGCTGGAACGGCTGAAGAAGAGTGGAAGCAGAGTGCTGATCACCAGAGACTGTGGGGCGGTTACAATAGTCAATGGAAAATCTGTTTCTGCCTTTAACCGAATCAAGTAAGACCCCTGTGGAGATGTGAAAAGCAATAAGCAGTAGGATTTTCAAAGTGGTTACGTTCACAGTAACTCAAAGCAAACAATGTTGTCATAATTATATACAGGTGTCTTGACACCTGTATATCCGGGGAGTATAATTGCACAGACAAACGAAAATCAAGCATGATGTGAGGAAAGAAAGATGAAAGAACATTATGATGTCATTATTGTGGGAACAGGGGCAGCCGGACTGTACTGTGCGCTGAACCTTCCGGAGAAAATGAAAATCCTGCTTATCACCAAGCAGGAGGCAGACCAGTCAGATTCATTCCTGGCACAGGGTGGAATCTGTATGCTGCGCGGCGAAGATGACTATGAAAATTATTTTGAAGATACCATGCGGGCAGGACATTATGAGAATAATAAACGGGCAGTAGATCTGATGATCCGCAGCTCCAATGATATTATCAGGGATCTTCTGCGTTATCATGTGGATTTTACAAGGGATGGTTTGGGAAATCTGGCGTTTACCAGAGAGGGAGCACATTCCCAGCCAAGAATTCTTTTTCATGAGGATATTACAGGAAAAGAAATCACACAGACTCTCTTAACTGCTGCAAAAATAAAAGAAAATATTGAAATTTGTGAATATATGACTATGGTAGACCTGATCTCCAAAGACAATACAGTTTGCGGAATCATTGCAATGGACCGGAATGACCAGGCATTTCCTGTTTATTCTCAGTATGTGGTTCTTGCCTGCGGCGGAATCGGCGGGCTTTTTAAAAACTCTACCAACTTTTCGCATATTGCGGGAGATGGTGTGGGAATTGCAATGAAGCACCGTGTGGAAATGGAAAATCTGGACTATATCCAGATTCATCCGACAACTCTCTATTCAAAGAAACCCGGACGGCGTTTCCTGGTTTCAGAATCAGTCAGAGGAGAAGGTGCTCTTCTGTATGATAAGAACGGACAGCGTTTTACAAACGAATTACAGCCGAGAGATCTGCTGAGCCAGAAGATTTTTGCCCAGATGGAAAAGGATGGAACAGAGTTTGTATGGGAAGATATGCGCCCTCTGGGAGAGAAAACAATTCTGGAACATTTTCCTCATATTTATGAACAATGCGTGGAAGAAGGTTTTGATCCGAGAAAAGAGCCAATCCCGGTTGTTCCGGCACAGCATTATTTTATGGGTGGAATCAAGGTAAATCTGGGAAGCAAAACTTCCATGAAGGGACTTTATGCCTGTGGAGAGACAAGCTGTAATGGCGTCCATGGAAGAAACCGTCTGGCAAGTAATTCTCTTCTGGAATCTCTGGTCTTTGCAAGAAAGGCTGCAGATGATATGATATTTGGACAGATACCGGAATATGTGCGGGCAGATGAAATTGATATGAATATGTATGAAAGCAGAGAAGAACTGCTTAATGCCTGCCACGAAACCGTATTAAAAGAGATTGAAAGGATGAAAAAAAGTCATGAATAGTATTACAATGAAAATGCAGGCAGACAAGCTGATCCGTATGGCGCTTCAGGAGGACATTACCAGTGAGGATGTTTCCACGAATGCAGTGATGCGAAGCGCAGTAAAAGGAACCGTAGATCTGATCGCAAAGGAAGACGGAATCATTGCCGGACTGGATGTATATGCGAGAGTATTCCAGATTCTGGATGAGAAAACAGAGATCAGTTTCAACTTTAAAGACGGTGAGGCAGTAAAGAAGGGCGATCTTCTTGGAACAGTAACAGGAGATATCCGGGTGCTTCTTTCCGGAGAGAGAGTTGCCCTGAATTATCTCCAGAGAATGAGTGGTATCGCTACTTATACAAAACAGGTTTCAAAGCTTCTGGAAGGAAGTAAGGTAACACTTCTGGACACCAGAAAGACAACTCCGAACTGTCGTGTTTTTGAAAAATATGCTGTACGCATAGGCGGCGGATGCAACCACAGATATAATCTTTCTGACGGAGTACTGCTTAAGGATAATCATATCGGAGCAGCCGGAAGCGTAGCGAAAGCAGTGGCCATGGCAAAAGAATATGCACCATTTGTCCGTAAGATCGAGATTGAAGTAGAGACTATGGAACAGGTAAAAGAAGCAGTAGAAGCAGGAGCAGATATCATTATGCTTGACAATATGACACCGGAAATGATGAAAGAAGCAGTAGAGCTTATCGCAGGCCGGGCACAGACAGAATGCTCCGGAAATATCACAAAGGAAAATATCGCCAAAATCCTGGAAACAGGTGTGGATTTTGTTTCCAGCGGTGCACTGACACATTCTGCTCCAATCCTTGATATTTCCATGAAGAATCTTCATGCAATATAATAACATGGCAGCGAAGCTGTTTTGCAGCGGATAATTTGCTATAGGATTATATCGTGGAGAAAGGATGGGAAAGTATGAATACTGCTCAGAGAAGAACTGAAATTTTAAAGCTCCTTCAGCAGGAAGAAAAACCTGTGGCTGCCAGGGCGATGGCATCACAGTTCGGAGTAAGCAGACAGGTGATCGTGCAGGATATGGCTGTGATACGTGCATCTACACCGGGAATCCTGTCAACGACCAGAGGATATGTGTTGCAGCAGGATAAAGATATTGCATGCACCAGGGAATTTAAAGTACGCCATGGGCAGGAGCAGGCAGCGGAGGAACTGAATCTGATCGTGGACTGTGGCGGGCGAGTGAAAAATATCAGCATCAGCCACAGGGTTTATGGCCGTGTCACTGCAGAGATGGATATTCGTTCCAGACAGGATGTGAATGAATTTGTCCAGGCGATCAACAGCAGCCATTCCAGTGTATTAAGCAGTGCTACTTCCGGGTATCACTATCATTTGATAGAAGCATCCAGCCAGGCAAGGCTGGATCTGATTGGAGAACAGTTAAAGAAAGCAGGTTTCCTTGCACCACTTCAGCCATGGGAAAAGGAAAAACATCATAATATATAAGTAAGAAGGGATTCAGAAGATGACAATAGCAGAAATTCAGCAGGAAATCCTGCGAATGAAAAAAGAACAGGATATCTGTATTCTTGCACACGCATATCAGGGTCAGGAGATTCTGGAAGTAGCAGACTATACAGGAGATTCCTATGGCCTGAGTGTACAGGCGTCCAAAAGAGACTGCAGCGGTGTGATTATGTGCGGCGTGCGTTTTATGGCAGAAACCTGCAAGATTTTAAGCCCGAAGAAGAGAGTATGGCTTGCTAATCCTGTAGCCGGATGTCCCATGGCAGAGCAGTTGGATCTGGAAGGTCTGCGTGAATTAAAAGCACAGTATCCGGATTATGCAGTTGTCGCCTATATTAATACAACTTCAGAACTGAAAACAGAATGTGACGTATGCGTTACGTCCTCATCAGCAGTTGAAATCTGCAAAAGGCTGGAGCAGGATAAGATTTTATTTATTCCGGATCCGAACCTGGGACATTATGTGGCGGAAAAGCTTCCGGAGAAAACATTTGCATTTTATAAAGGCGGATGTCCGAGACATATCGTGGTCAGCGCAAAAGATGTAGAAAAAGCCCGCGCAACGCATCCGGATGCACTTTTCCTGGTACACCCGGAATGCCGTCAGGAAGTAGTAGAGCAGGCTGATTATGTAGGCTCCACCACAGGAATCATGGAATTTGCAAAGAAATCTGAACATAAAGAATTTATCATCGGAACAGAAAACAGCATTGTAGAGCATCTTCAGTTTGAATGTCCTGATAAGAAATTTTACCCGGTTGCAGTACAGCTTACATGCATGAATATGAAGGTTACCACCTTAATGGACATCTACAACTGCCTGAAAGGACAGGGCGGGGAAGAAATCCTCCTTCCGGAAAATATCATGGAAGGCGCCGGAAGATGCATTCACAGAATGGTGGAGCTGGGCGGCTGAATAATAATCTGAAATTTTCTGCTGGCTATTATGTCATGGAATTGATACAATAAAAGTAACGTTACTGAGAACAGTAACAAAGTAACTGCTCTGCAGTCTGATATCCTGGTATCTGTGAATAGAACAACAGATTGCTGAACAGTTACAGACAAAACAGCCTCAGGAGTAGAAAATTGAAAAACATACAGGCAGACATTAAATCAGGAAATTTTAAACAGGTGTATCTTCTCTATGGAGAGGAAGCATATCTGAAACAACAGTATAAACAGAATCTGGTAAAGGCACTGAATCCGGATGGTGATACTATGAACTTCAATCATTATGAAGGCAAGGGGATTGATGTAAAACAGTTGATCGACCTCTGTGAAACCATGCCATTTTTTTCGGAGCGCAGAGTGGTTTTGCTGGAAGATACAGGTTTTTTCAAAAATAAGTGTGAAGAACTGGCAGATTATATGAAAGAGCTGCCGGACTATCTGTATCTGGTTTTTGCAGAAACGGAAGTAGATAAGAGAAACCGCATGTACAAAGCAGTAAAATCTTGCGGCAGTATTGCGGAATTTATCAGACAGGATGAGAAGACTCTGATGCGCTGGGCAGCAGGGCTTCTGGGGAAAGCCGGAAAAAAGATCACCCAGAGAGACATGGAACTTCTGCTGACCAAAACAGGAACTGACATGGGAAATCTCAGGATGGAACTGGAGAAGCTTATCAGTTATACAGAAGGCAGGGACGTGGTGACTGCAGAGGATATTGAAGAAATCTGCACTACCCAGACAACCAATAGAATTTTTGATATGGTGCGTGCGGTAACGGAGAAAAACCAGAAGCGTGCACTGGAACTTTATTATGATCTGCTGACATTGAAAGAACCGCCGATGAGAATCCTGTTTCTTCTTGCGAAGCAGTATCGCCAGTTGCTGTTGGCAAAACAGTTTGCGGCAGCAGGACTTGCGCAGACGGAGATAGCCTCAAAACTGGGAGTACCCGGGTTTGTTGTGAAGAATATCACAACATGTGCCAGAGCCTATACTATATCAGAACTGGAACAGGCAGTAAAAGATTTTGTGGATGCAGAAGAATCGGTGAAAACAGGACGCCTGGAAGATAAGCTGAGTGTAGAATTACTGATCATTAAGTACAGCAGTAAAGTAAAATAAGAAAAACGGTAACTGCCGGATATTCTGGCAGTTACAAAAGATAATAACAAAAAAGACAGCCACATGACGGTGATGGCTGTCCTTTTTAATCATAAGCTTATAATTAAAAATTCAATCTATAATTAGTCAATGCTGTTAACAGCTTTAGCTAAACGGGCAACTTTTCTTGCGCAGTTGTTTTTATGATAAACACCTTTGGATGTAGCTTTGCTGATTGTGGAAACAGCATCCTTTAATGCTACTTCTGCAGCTGCCTTATCTTTATTTGCTACTGCTGCTTCAACTTTCTTCATAGAAGTTTTAACTGCAGATTTGATTGCTTTGTTTCTTGCTGCTTTAGTTCTGTTTACTAAAATTCTTTTCTTAGCAGATTTAATGTTAGCCAATTCGTACACCTCCAATTTAATTCGATAAAATATTATTATACTCCTGTCATAGAAACAGACACGGGCGCTCCTATGAACATGCTTATATATATTATCTCAAATAATCTTCCTTGTCAATACATATTTCCATAAAAAAAGCTAAAAATAGATATAAAAGATTGTTATAAGAACGGAGTAAACAGTAACAAATATTGAATGAAGTACGGAGGGAAAAGAGATGCTGGATAATTACGGAATAAGAACAGACCTGGCGCTGGAGGCAACCGAACGGTTTACAGAGGAAAACGTAGAAGTCCGGGGAGTGGAGATCCACGAAGATTATAATGAAGAGAAAGATATCCGTACCACTGTGGTAAAGATCACCACAGAAAACGGTGCCCGGACAATGGGACGGCCCCAGGGAAGCTATATTACGATAGAAGCTCCGGGGCTTTCTGTACATGATGAGGATTATCACAGAGAAATTTCCCTGGAAATCGCCCGTCATTTACAGAATGTGATCAATCTGGAGCGTGAGCTGTCCATTCTGGTAGTAGGTTTGGGAAATTCAGCGATCACAGCCGATTCCCTGGGGCCTCATGTGGTAGAAAATCTTCATATAACGAGACATATGATAAGAGAGTATGGCCTGCAGAGTCTTGGAAAAGAAAAAATGCACCGTATCAGCGGAATTATCCCGGGAGTAATGGCGCAGACAGGGATGGAGACATCTGAAATCATACAGGGAATCGTGGCAGAGACAAAGCCGGACATAGTGATTGCCATTGATGCGCTGGCAGCAAGAAGCACCAGACGCCTGAACCGTACAATTCAGATCACAGATACAGGAATCAACCCGGGTTCCGGTGTAGGCAATCACAGAGTGGGGCTTACAGAAGAAAATCTGCAGGTAAAAGTGATCGGGATCGGAGTACCCACCGTAGTAGATGCGGCAACTATCGTCCATGATTCCATGGCACACCTTCTGGAAGCTCTGGAAGAGGCAGAACAGAAAGAATTTCTGGAAGAAATGATATCTCCTCATCTTCACACCATGTTTGTAACTCCCAAAGATGTGGATGAGACAGTAAAATACCTGAGTTTCACAATCTCAGAAGGACTGAACATGGCGTTTGAGGAAATAGGCGGCTGACCGGAAAATTGTTCCGTCAGTGTGAACAGGGTATAAATGGGAAAACATGGACATAGGATAAGTCAAGAGGTGATCCATGTGACAAACGTTCAGAAAGCGTTCTGCATTCTGCTTAGCATGTGCTTTTTTGCCACTCTGGCAGTATTGCCAGGGACATTTTTTACAGGAGAAAATGTGTACAGGCATCTGCCCCTGTACCGCTTTCTGGAAAAAAGAGCTCATATGAGTTCCTATGAAGATATTGAAACTTATAAAAAAATAGCAGGAGAAAACGGAAAATATCTGGGAGAGCGTGCACAGTCCGAACAATTGCTGGCAGAAAAAGGTGAATCTGAAGAATTACAGATACCAGAATCTACACCGGTACCGAAAGAAACAGCAATTCCTTCGAAAACAGTAAAATCAGCGAAAATATCAGAGTCAGCGAAAATATCAGAATCAGAACAAACTTCAAAAAAATCAGACAAGACACCTAAACCGAAAAAGATAACTGCGTCACCGGAAAATCATGAAACGGACAAATCACAGAAGCCGCAAGAGTCAGCAGCGCAGAATGACCAAAATATTCAGAACAGCACAGAAACCATTGCTGCTGCAGTTCCTCATCCAATAATCGACCTGTCCCCCGAAAAACTGGCAGATTATAATTATCTTCTGGGACAATTCTATATCGTAGATTCCAACACAGAAGCAGATGCCGTACAGATCAATGCCGGGGATTTTCTGAAACAGGACTTAAAAATCACCAAAGAAACCGATACCCCTCAGATTCTGATCTATCACAGCCATTCGCAGGAAACCTTCGCAGATTCCAGAGAAGGGGAAGAATCCGACACGATTGTAGGAGTAGGAGATTATCTGACACAGCTTCTCACAGAAAACTACGGTTATCAGGTAGTCCATCTCAAAGAGCAGTTTGACATGGCAGGCGGTGAACTGGACCGCAGCGCTGCTTATGATTATGCCCGCGATTATCTGGAACCTTATCTTCAGGAAAACCCGGATATCCAGGTGATCATAGACCTGCACCGGGACGGCGTCCCTGAAGACCGGCATCTTGTAACAGAGATCAATGGAAAACCCACAGCTCAGATCCTTTTTTACAATGGACTGAGTTATACGACATCCAAAGGTTCCCTGGACTATCTGCCAAATCCATACATACAGCAAAATCTGGCATTCTCCTTTCAGCTGGAATACCAGGCAGCCCAATACTATCCTCAATTTTACCGGGGAATTTACCTTGCAGGTTACCGCTACAATCTCCACCTCCGTCCCCGCTCCCTTCTTCTGGAAGCCGGAGCCCAGACCAACACTGTCCAGGAAGTAAAAAATGCCATGGAACCATTTGCCGACATTTTAGACAAGGTACTGCAAGGATAAATTCTATAGCAATTCCATAAAATAATGCAATCAAGACAGTTCAGCAGAGTGCGAAGGACAAGGAAGATACCTGCAGGCGTGCTGACGCACGGAAAAGATAATAATTACCAGAATGTTTCTGTGCGTCCCTGTAGATAAACAGATGACAAACCCTTGCTCCATATGCTATAATACAGAATTAGCAAACCCATCAATTACAGTATATAAGAAAGAACTCAGGAGGGAATTCCTTAATGATAGACCAGAGCAAAATCAGAAATTTCTGTATTATTGCACACATAGACCACGGCAAATCCACTCTTGCCGACCGAATCATCGAAATGACCGGCACTCTGACAGAACGTGAAATGCAGTCACAGGTACTGGACAACATGGAACTCGAAAGAGAACGTGGAATCACCATTAAATCTCAGGCAGTGCGAATCGTATACAAAGCCAAAGACGGCGAAGAATACATCTTCAACCTGATCGACACCCCCGGCCATGTAGACTTCAATTACGAAGTATCCCGAAGCCTTGCAGCCTGCGACGGTGCAATCCTGGTAGTAGATGCAGCTCAGGGAATCGAAGCCCAGACACTGGCAAATGTATATCTTGCCCTTGACCATGACCTGGATGTCCTTCCGGTCATCAACAAAATCGACCTGCCAAGTGCAGAACCGGATCGTGTGGTAAATGAAATCGAAGATGTCATCGGCCTTGAAGCCCATGACGCACCAAGGATTTCTGCCAAAACAGGACTCAATGTAGAAGAAGTCCTGGAACAGATCGTAACAAAGATCCCGGCACCTCATGGCGATGTAGATGCACCATTAAAAGCCCTGATCTTTGACTCCATTTATGATGCATACAAAGGCGTTATCGTATTCTGCCGTGTCATGGATGGCCGTGTGAAAAGAGGCACCCAGATCCATATGATGGCAACAGGCTTCACCACAGAAGTTGTGGAAGTCGGATACTTTGGTGCAGGACAGTTCATTCCATGCGAGGAACTGACAGCAGGCATGGTAGGATACATCACTGCGAGTATTAAAAACCTTGGTGACACTCGTGTAGGTGATACAGTTACAGATAAGGAAAGACCATGTGCAGAAGCACTTCCGGGCTATAAGAAAGTAAATCCTATGGTATACTGCGGATTATACCCGGCAGATGGTGCCAAATACGGTGATCTGAGAGATGCTCTTGAGAAGCTTCAGCTCAATGACGCCTCTCTGTTCTATGAACCGGAGACATCTGTAGCCCTTGGCTTTGGTTTCCGATGTGGTTTTCTGGGATTGCTCCATCTTGAGATTATTCAGGAACGTCTGGAAAGAGAATACAACCTTGATCTTGTGACCACAGCTCCCGGTGTTATTTATAAAGTATACAAAACTAACGGCGAAGTTATCAATCTGACAAACCCAAGCAATCTGCCGGATCCATCAGAGATTGAATACATGGAAGAACCAATGGTAAATGCCGAGATCATGGTAACAACTGAATTTATCGGTGCAATTATGGATCTTTGCCAGGAACGAAGAGGGCAGTATCTGGGAATGGATTATATGGAAGAAACACGTGCGCTTCTGAAATATAAGCTGCCGTTAAATGAGATTATCTATGATTTCTTTGATGCCCTCAAATCCCGCTCCAGAGGCTATGCTTCTCTGGATTACGAACTCTGCGGATATGAGCGCAGCGAGCTTGTGAAACTGGATATTCTGGTAAACAAAGAAGAAGTGGATGCTCTTTCCTTTATCGTGCATGCAGATACAGCATATGAGAGAGGCCGTAAGATGTGCGAGAAATTAAAAGACGAGATTCCCCGCCAGCTTTTTGAGATTCCGATCCAGGCAGCTGTCGGAAGCAAGATTATTGCCAGAGAGACAGTCAGAGCCATGCGTAAGGATGTACTTGCCAAATGTTACGGCGGTGATATTTCCCGTAAGAAGAAACTTCTGGAGAAACAGAAGGAAGGTAAGAAACGTATGCGTCAGGTAGGCAATGTGGAGATTCCGCAGAAAGCATTTATGAGTGTATTGAAACTGGATGATAAATAAAGTATGAATGGTAACTATTCGGCAGCCTGCTGTCCACATAACTGTGAAGGTACTGAACAGTTATCTGTGAATAGTGCTCATCTCAACAGAAGGTTAAAATATTGAAGAAAATGATTAAGCGAAAAACAGTTATACTATGTATGTTATTGCTTGGAATTTCTGTCTCCGGATGTGGGAAAACCAAGGAGGTAGATGAAACGTCCTCCAAAGTGATCCAGATCAGTGTTGCACCGGAAGAGACAAGTCCCACTCCGGCACCGGATCAGGTAGATTCCGCAGCAGTTACCACCAATGGTAATCTGACAATGGTAAATACGTATCTGACAGAGCAGAATGCAGCAGGTATCTCATCTGCGGAAAGTTCAGACAGCCAAAGTGATGCCGGCAGTACAGATAACAGTGTCGACTCAGCAGATAACAATGAGCAAGACAGCAGTACATCAGATACTGAGGAATAGAAAACAGGTCATAACAGGAGCAGATTACAATGGAGAGAAGGAATATCACAGATTCTCCCATGGAAATCTATGTCCACATTCCATTTTGCATAAAAAAATGTGATTACTGTGATTTCCTTTCCGGTCCGTCAGGTCCAAAGGAGCAGGCTGATTATGTAGATGCTCTGCTTGAAGAAATCAATGCAGCAGAAGAAGGAAAAGGAAGGAGTGTATCCTCTGTATTTATTGGAGGGGGCACTCCTTCTGTTTTGGATGAGAGATTCATAGGAGAAATTTTAAATCATATAAGACGAAAATTTCAGATTGCGGATCATGCTGAGATCACAATAGAAGTAAACCCGGGGACTGCAGACAGAAACAAACTGCAGGCATACAGAACATATGGAATCAACCGCCTGAGCATAGGTTTACAGTCGCCGGATGACAGAGAACTGAAGATCCTTGGAAGAATCCACAATTATGAGCAGTTTCTGGAGACTTACAGAAGTGCAAGAGAGGCAGGGTTCGACAATATCAATATTGATCTGATGAGTGCGATCCCGGATCAGACTTATGAAGGATGGATCCACAATCTTCGCACTGTTGCAGGACTGGATCCGGAACATATTTCCGCATACAGCCTGATCATTGAGGAGGGCACACCTTTTGCATCGCGGACGCTGAATTTGCCGGATGAAGATGCGGAGTACAATATGTATGAGGCAACAGCACAGATTCTGAGAGAATATGGCTTTGAGCAGTATGAGATTTCCAATTACGCAAAGAAAGGCAGAGAATGCAGGCATAACGTGGGCTATTGGATCCGACAGGATTATCTGGGGTTTGGCCTGGGAGCTTCCTCTCTTTATGGAAAGGAACGTTTTGCCAATACACAGGATATGAAAAAATATCTGGAAAACAGCAGAACTCCGGAAAAAATAAGAGAAAAAGAGCCGCCCCTCACCAGGGAGGATGAGATGGCGGAGTTCATGTTTCTGGGACTTCGTATGACCAGAGGAATCTCAAAAGCTGAGTTTGAGCGGCAGTTTGGCAGTGAAATAGATGCAATATACGGGGATGTTCTGAGAAAATATAAGTCAATGGGACTGCTTTTGGAAGAAAACGGAAGGATTTTTCTGAGCAGAGAGGGAATTCATGTAAGCAATTCCGTTATGGCGGATTTTTTGCCGTAAACGCCTTGACGAACAAATGTTCCTGTATTATACTGATGCCATGAGGATTGCGGGGCAGCGAAACTGCGCACAATCCATGAATATCATAACATACGAAAAAGGTGTAACTGTCAAGGTAAGAAACAGTTATTATTTATAAATGAGAAACAGGAGGCCCACAATGGCAGCAGATACAACGAAGAAGCACTTTATCAGGATCAGAGGTGCCAATGTTAATAATCTTAAGAATTTAAGTGTGGATATTCCCAGAGACAAGTTTGTGGTATTTACAGGACTGAGTGGCTCCGGTAAATCTTCACTGGCTTTTGATACCATCTATGCAGAGGGACAGCGCCGTTATATGGAATCTCTCTCTTCCTATGCAAGACAGTTCCTGGGACAGATGGAGAAGCCGGATGTGGAGAGCATCGAAGGTCTGCCGCCGGCCATTTCCATTGATCAGAAATCTACCAACCGCAATCCCCGTTCCACAGTAGGAACAGTGACAGAAATCTATGATTATTTCCGACTTCTGTATGCCAGAGTGGGAATCCCTCATTGTCCGAAGTGCGGAAGAGAGATTAAGAAGCAGACAGTTGACCAGATGGTAGACAGTATCATGTCTTTTCCGGAGAGAACGAAGATCCAGCTTCTGGCGCCTGTTGTGCGGGGGCGCAAGGGAACTCATGCAAAGCTTCTGGAGCAGGCAAAGAGAAGCGGATATGTACGTGTGCAGATTGACGGAAACCTGTATGAGCTTTCTGAGGAGATCAGTCTGGACAAGAATATCAAGCATAATATAGAGATTGTGGTAGACCGTCTGATCGTGAAGCCCGGGATTGAGAAAAGACTCTCAGATTCCATTGAGACAGTGCTGGATCTGGCAGAGGGCCTTCTGATGGTAGATACTATGGATGGAAATATCCACAATTTCAGCCAGAGCTTTTCCTGCCCTGACTGCGGTATCAGTGTGGATGAGATCGAACCGAGAAGCTTTTCTTTCAATAATCCTTTTGGTGCCTGCCCGGATTGTCTGGGACTTGGGTATAAAATGGAATTTGATATTGACCTGATGATCCCGGATAGATCTCTGAGTATCCTGGATGGTGCCATTGTGGTTACAGGATGGCAGTCCTGCACAAATGAGGGAAGCTTTTCCAGGGCAATCCTGGATGCTCTTGCCAGAGAATATGATTTCAGCCTGGCAACACCTTTTGAGGAGTATCCGGAGAAGATACAGGACATTCTGATCAACGGAACTAATGGACATTCTGTAAAGGTTTACTATAAAGGGCAGCGCGGAGAGGGCGTTTACGATGTGGCGTTTCCGGGGCTGATCCGAAATGTGGAGCAGCGTTACAGAGAGACAGGCTCTGATGCCATGAAGCAGGAGTATGAATCTTTCATGCGCATTACTCCATGTAAAACCTGTAAAGGTCAGAGACTGAAGAAGGAATCACTGGCTGTGACTGTGGCGGATAAGAATATTTATGAGGTCACCAATCTTTCCATAGAGAAGCTGAAAGCCTTTCTGGCGGATATGCAGCTCTCCGAGCAGCAGCAGCTTATCGGCAGACAGATTCTGAAGGAAATCAGGGCAAGGGTAAGTTTCCTGTCAGATGTAGGACTGGATTATCTTTCATTGGGACGTGCGACAGGAACTCTTTCCGGCGGCGAGGCGCAGAGAATCCGTCTGGCTACCCAGATTGGTTCCGGGCTGGTAGGAGTTGCCTATATTCTGGATGAACCGAGTATCGGACTTCACCAGAGGGATAATGACAGACTTCTTGGTTCTCTGATGAAACTGCGTGATCTTGGAAACAGCCTGATCGTTGTGGAGCATGATGAAGATACCATGCGTGCCGCAGACTGTATTGTAGATATAGGTCCCGGTGCAGGGGAGCATGGCGGACAACTGGTTGCCATGGGAACTGCAGAGGATTTGATGAAGAACGAGGATTCCATCACAGGAGCTTATCTGAGCGGAAAATTAAAAATTCCGGTACCTTTGGAGAGACGGAAGCCAACCGGTTTTCTTACTGTCAAGGGGGCGGCAGAGAATAATCTCAAGAATATCGATGTGAAGATACCTCTTGGGATCATGACCTGTATCACAGGAGTTTCGGGCTCAGGTAAGAGCTCTCTGATCAATGAGATTCTTTATAAACGCCTGGCAAGAGATCTGAACCGGGCAAGAGTGATTCCGGGAAAACATAAGGACATTCTGGGAACAGACCAACTGGATAAGGTTATCAATATTGACCAGTCACCTATTGGCCGTACTCCACGTTCCAATCCTGCGACTTATACCGGGGTATTTGACCAGATCAGAGATCTTTTTGCAGCAACAGCAGATGCCAAGGCAAAAGGATATAAGAAAGGACGATTCAGTTTTAATGTAAAGGGCGGAAGATGTGAGGCATGCAGCGGTGACGGTATTATCAAAATTGAGATGCATTTCCTTCCGGACGTATATGTACCATGCGAGGTCTGCAAAGGTAAGAGATATAACAGAGAAACCCTGGAAGTAAAGTATAAGGATAAGAATATTTACGATGTGCTGAATATGACGGTGGAGGAAGCACTGACTTTTTTTGAGAATGTTCCTTCTATTAAAAGAAAGATACAGACGCTTTATGATGTAGGACTTTCCTATATCCGGCTGGGACAGCCGTCCACAGAGCTTTCCGGAGGAGAGGCACAGAGGATCAAGCTTGCCACAGAGCTGAGCAAGCGCAGCACAGGTAAGACTATCTACATTCTGGATGAGCCTACCACAGGTCTGCATTTTGCGGATGTGCATAAGCTGGTGGAGATTCTGAAACGATTATCGGAGGGCGGTAATACAGTAGTTGTGATCGAGCATAATCTGGATGTGATTAAGACCGCAGATTATATCATTGATATCGGACCGGAGGGTGGAGACAAAGGAGGTACCGTAGTTGCTCAGGGAACTCCTGAGGAGGTGGCACAGTCACCGGTTTCCTATACCGGAAAATATGTAAAGAAATATCTGAAATAATCTTGAAATCATATTGCAGGACTTTCTTTTTAAATGGAAGTTGTATATAATAGAAGAGATTATTTATAGCAATTCTTGTAAATAATATATTTTGATCCGGCTTATCAGGATGTGAAGCCCTGTTGGACTGTTTTGATCGCATTATTTTATGGAGTTGTTATAACTAAACCGGATAAGTCCCCGGTAGAGACTGTAAAAAGTAATGATCAGTTGAAGGGGATGAGGAGAACGTAAGAACAGAAAGGGGATTTCCATGCCGACAAGTGATATTGGAATTGACCTGGGAACCAGGAACAGTCTGGCTTATTCTACAGGAAAGGGGCTTGTGCTAAATGAGCCTTCGATCGTAGTTTATGATAAAAATACAGAGAAGATACGTGCGATCGGTGAAGAAGCCCGTCTGATGGAAGGGCGCATTACTTCAGATATGGAGATCATCCGTCCCATCAGACAGGGCGTGATCGTTGATTATACAGTTACAGAGAAGATGTTGAAATACTTTATATCCAGAGCAATAGGAAGAAGAGCTTTCCGCAAGCCCAGGATCAGTATCTGTGTTCCCAGTGGAATTACAGAGATTGAGAAAAAGGCAGTGGAGGAAGCAACCTATCAGGCTGGCGCCAGAGATGTCTATATGGTGGAGGAACCTATAGCTGCGGCAATCGGAGCCGGGGTGGATGTGACCAAGCCCTTTGGAAATCTGGTCGTAGACATTGGAGCCGGAACTTCGGATGTTGCGGTTATCTCTCTTGCGGGGGTTGTGGTTTCCGCTTCTGTGAAAGTTGCAGGGGACACTTTTAATCAGGCTATACTGAACTATGTGAGAAAGAATCATGGACTTTTTATCGGAGAAGATATGGCAGAGAAGATCAAAATTCAGATTGGTACGGCTATAGAGGAATCAAATCCGAGAACAATGGAAGTAAAGGGGAGAAATGTGATCACCGGTCTGCCGAAGACAGTGACACTTACCTCAGAAGAAATACGTGTGGCGTTAAAGGATGCTACAAGCCAGATTGTGGAGACTGTTCATGGAATTCTGGAAAAGACACCGCCGGAACTGGCTGCGGATATTGTAGACAGAGGAATCGTACTTACAGGCGGCGGTGCCCTTCTTCATGGGATGGATACACTGATCGAGCAGAGAACCGGAGTAAGTACACTGACTGTGCAGGATGCAATGAGCGTGGTCGCAGTGGGAACCGGTAAGTATGCAGAGGTAATGGCACGTTTTGACGGATAAAGCAGGAGGTACTGCACAGTGCAGTGCCTTTTTGCGTTGTCAGAGGCTCAAAGAAGCAGGAGGTGTGGAGAAAAGCACATGAGTGAAACTGTCACAGGATACATAGATCATGTTATTTTCAGAAATGAAGATAACGGATATACAGTTATGGTACTGAAAGGTACAAAAAAAGAGGAAGAGCTGACCTGCGTGGGAAGTTTCCCTGCGATCACACAGGGGGCATCTATTGAAGCAACCGGAGTATATATCCATCATCCGGTATATGGCAAACAGTTTCAGATCAGTTCTTTTACAGAGAAGATGCCGGAGGATACATATGGAATAGAACGTTATCTGGGTTCGGGCGCCATCAGGGGAATCGGTGCTGCACTGGCTGCCAGGATTGTGCAGAAGTTTGGAGATGACACACTCCGTATCGTAGAAGAAGAGCCGGAGCGGCTTGCAGAGGTAAAGGGGATCAGTGAGAAAAAAGCCCGGGAGATCGCTGCGCAGGTAAGTGAGAAGGCAGAGATGCGAAAAGTAATGATCTTTCTGCAGAAATATGGGATTTCCCTGAACCTGGGCGCAAAGATTTATCAGAAATATAAGGAATCTGTCTATACGATCCTTCAGGAGAATCCTTACAGACTTGCGGAAGATATTTCCGGTGTGGGATTTAAGATTGCTGATGAGATTGCTGCCAGAGTCGGTATTCACGCAGACTCAGATTACAGAATCCGCAGCGGAATGCTGTATACTCTTCTGCAGGCTTCGGGAGAAGGACATACTTATCTTCCGAGGGAACAGTTATTTACAAGATGTGCCAGACTTCTGGGAGTAGATGAATCCTATATGGAGAAACATCTTATGGATATGGTTATTGACAGGAAGCTGGTGCTGAAAGAAAAAAGCGGAGAAACTATCGTTTATCCGGCACAGTATTATTATCTGGAACTGAACACTGCCAGGATGCTTAATGAACTGAATATTGTGTGTCCTGAGGATAAAGAGCTTGTCAGGCACAGAATTGAGCTGATCGAGAAAGAGACAGGAACTGTTCTGGATGAAATGCAGAAGAAAGCAATCACTGAAGCAGCGGATCATGGACTCTTTATTCTTACAGGAGGCCCCGGTACAGGTAAAACGACAACGATCAATGCGATCATCCGCTTTTTTGAGGGAGAAGGTGCAGAGATTCGGCTGGCTGCACCTACCGGACGTGCTGCAAAGAGAATGACAGAGACTACCGGATATGAGGCGCAGACAATTCACCGTCTGCTGGAACTGAATGGAATGCCGGAAGAAGAGAGGGACGGGCATTCAGCTAAATTCGAGAGGAATGCACAGAATCCGCTGGAGGCAGATGTGATCATTATTGATGAAATGTCTATGGTGGATATTCATCTGATGCATTCTCTTCTTCTTGCAGTAGTAGCAGGAACCAGACTGATCCTTGTGGGGGATGAGAATCAGCTTCCGAGTGTAGGCCCGGGCAATGTGCTGAGAGATATTATCCGAAGCAGATGTTTCCCTGTAGTGGAACTGACTAAGATATTCAGACAGGCATCAGAGAGTGATATTGTTGTAAATGCTCATAAGATAAATAAGGGAGAACAGGTTCAGATCAATAATAAGAGCAGGGATTTCTTTTTTCTGAAGAGATATGATGCAGATATCATTATAAGAGTAGTGATCGCGCTGATCCAGGAGAAACTGCCGCGCTATGTAGATGCCAAACCCTTTGAGATACAGGTACTGACACCTATGAGAAAGGGACTTCTGGGAGTAGAGCGGCTGAATCAGATCCTGCAGAGATACCTGAATCCGCCGGAAGACGGGAAATCCGAGAGGGCGGTTGGAGACCGGCTGTTCCGCACAGGGGACAAGGTCATGCAGATCAGAAATAATTATCAGATGGAATGGGAAATCCGGGGACGATATGGGGTTGTCATTGAGAAAGGCGTGGGAGTATTTAACGGAGACACCGGAATCCTCAGGGAAATCAATGAATTTGCTGAGACAGCAGAAGTGGAATTTGAGGATGGACGTTTTGCAATGTACTCGTTCAAACAGCTGGAGGAACTGGAACTTGCATATGCTATTACAATCCACAAGTCTCAGGGATCTGAGTATCCGGCAGTCATACTTCCATTGCTTTCCGGACCACAGATGCTTTTAAACAGGAACCTTCTTTATACCGCAGTTACCAGAGCAAGAAAATGTGTGACGGTTGTGGGAAACGAGGAGACCTTTGTAGAGATGATACGCAATGAAAAACAGCAGAAGAGATACAGTGCACTGGATGAACGGATCAGAGAACTGAGTGAGACTACAGGGGATAATAATACAGATGGTGAAGAATGATATTGCAGACTGTGATCTGATGACTGAATAATAACAGAGAAAAAATTTATTCCGATAATATGAGAAAAACAGAAATACAGAGGATAGCAAAACAAAGAGTAAAATAGTGGAAGGAAATGGAAATGAAACGGTTTCTGAACATGGTAGCTGATATTTTTTACCCGAGATGCTGTCCGGTCTGTCAGAAAATACTGGCAGATCAGCGAAGGATGATCTGTCCGGAATGCGAGAAAGAACTTCGTCCGATTGGTCATCCCAGATGTTATAAATGTGGAAAACCCATAGAAACAGGGGAATACTGCAGAGACTGTCAGAAACACAGGCATATGTATGAACAGGGAAGAGGTATTTTTGTCTATGATGGCATAATGAGAAGATCTGTTACCAGATATAAGTACTATGGATGCAGAGAATACGGTGATTTTTATGCCAGAGCAATGTATCGATATGCACAGAAAGAATTGCGGGAATGGAAGCCGGATCTGATCGTGCCGGTTCCGGTACACAGGTCGAAGGAGCGGCAGAGAGGTTTTAATCAGGCTGCATATCTGGCGGAGAAACTCGGTCATTATACCGGGATTTCCACAGATGTCAATATTGTGCAGAAAGTTTTAAAGACAAAGTCGCAGAAAAAACTGAATGCTTTGCAGAGAAGAAAAAACCTGGAAAAAGCGTTCTGCGTGACCGGAGATGTCAGGGGAAAGAATATCTTGGTGATAGATGATGTGTATACAACAGGAAGTACGATCGATGCAATGGCCGGATGCCTGAAGAGAAAAGGTGCCGGAAATGTTTATTTTCTTACGGTTTGCATAGGCAGGAGATAAGAAAAACACTTTTCATACATAATGATATATGTTACAATTAATCTGTATGATTATATGAATGATATCAGGTTGTTGCTGAGAACAGAGTGAACAGTAATAGCGGATTATAGCAAAAGGAAAAGCATACAGTAAGGAGTAATTTATGTTAAATGAAGAGAAGATAAAAATCATGAATAAACTTGCCATGTATGAACAGGGTGAAGGAAAGAAATATCTTCCGGTCAGCAGGTACTACCGTAGTGATTATATCGGACTTGCCATGATTAAGAATTTTTTCCTTGTTACGATTGGGTATTGCCTGATTCTGGCCGGTATCGCAGCATATTTTGCTGAATATCTGATAGATAATGTTCATAAGATGAACCTTGTTTCACTGGGCGTGGAAGTTATTCTGGGGTATGTGGCAGTGCTGGTACTGTTTTCTGTCCTGACATATATCCAATATACGGTGAAATACCATAAAGCAAAGAAAAGTGTGAAAAATTATTATGAAGAACTTACACAATTAAGTAAAATCTACGGTCGCGAAGATAAAAAATCTTCAGCCAGAGGAGTTACAGGAGGATATAAAAAATGACAGCATTACTCGAATTAAAACAGCGAATAAAGAATTTATACAGCCAGTATGAGATTTATATCCTGCCTGTCTTACGTTTCGTTCTGGCAATGGTTTATTTCATATGGATCAATACCAATATGGGATATATGAAGCAGATCGATAATATATTTATTGTTCTGATCCTTGCACTGATCTGTTCCATTCTTCCTTCAGGTGTAATGATTTTTGTAGGATTTGCCCTGATGGTCGCACATGGTTATGCACTGGGGATAGAAGTTGCAGGTTTTATGCTTGTGCTGATCCTGTTTATGGCAATTCTCTTCCTGAGATTCAGTTCAGACAATAATTTAGTACTTGTATTTACACCGCTTTCCTTTGGGTTCAGTGTTCCGACGCTTCTTCCTATCGGAAGCGGACTTTTGTGCAATGCGTTTTCTGCACTTCCTGCAGGCTGCGGAGTGATTATTTACTATTTTATCCGTTTTATACGTGTACAGCATAAACTGCTGGAAAACCCGGATGTTGCCATAGCTGACAAATTAAAACTTCTGACAGATGGAATCGTGCAGAACTGGGGAATGTGGATCACAGTGATTGCCTTTATCGCAGTGATTCTGCTGGTGAATCTGATACGTACCCGCTCTTTTGACTATGCATGGAGAATTGCCATTATTGCAGGTGGAGTTGTGTATGTTCTGATGATTATTGCAGGTGGATTTTATTTTAGACTGGATATTGATGTTGTTACGCTGATCATTTATACAGTGATCTCTGTGGTGATAGGATTACTTCTTGAATTCTTTGTATTTGGTGGTGACTATACCCGTACCGAGAGACTGGAATATGAGGATGATGAATATTATTATTATGTAAAAGCAGTGCCGAAAGCCTGTGTCACAACATCTGAAAGAAGTATAAAGAAGATTAACGGAAGTTCTGCAAAGGATGAAAGACCGGCACAGGATAACGTTGTTTCTTATGCGAATCCTATTTTTCATGGTGATGAGAAAGCAGTGACGACAGATGAGGCTGCAGCACCTGTAGAGAGAAAGAAAGATATTGACAGCGTGGATTTTGAGAAGAAACTGGAAGAATCATTAAAAAATCTGTAAAAAGCAGTTTCCGGTAACGATGAGACATACGAGCCAAAATTCCATTGCCGCAGGCAATCTGGAATGAATTTTGGCTACGTTACTGTGAACGGAGTGAACAGTAACACAAAATCCACTGAAAACATTTTCAACGATAAGATATATAAAAATGATAAGGAAAGGAGAGCCATATGCAGGATTTTTCAGGAAATTTGATAGAAACATTATCAAGACTGGCATTTCCTAAGATTGGGATTATAGATATCATACAGATTGCACTGATCGCTTTTTTTGTATATCAGTTCATGGTATGGATCAAATATACTCATGCATATACACTTCTGAAAGGAATACTGGTCGTTCTCCTCTTCATTCTGATCGCGTATATTTTCAGGATGAATACGATTCTGTGGATTTTTTCAAATCTGGCAAGTACACTGATCGTAGGTGTGATCGTTATTTTTCAGCCGGAGCTCAGAAAAGTTCTGGAACAGCTTGGACAAAAGCGGATCATGGCTTCACTGATACCTTTTGATGCAGGTAAAGAGGTGAAGGAAAGATTTACGGATAAAACCATCAGTGAGCTGGTCAAAGCATGTTTTGATATGGGAGAAGTTAAGACCGGAGCACTGATCGTAATTGAGCAGAATGAGCTGCTGACCGATTATATAAGAACAGGTATTAATCTGGATGCAATCCTTACCAGTCAGCTTCTGATCAATATATTTGAACATAACACACCACTTCATGACGGAGCTGTTATTGTAAGAGAGAACAGGATTGTGGCTGCAACATGCTATCTTCCACTGTCTGATAATATGGAACTGAGCAAACAGCTTGGAACGCGGCACAGGGCAGGTGTGGGGATCAGTGAGCAGACAGATTCTGTTACGATCATTGTATCAGAGGAAACCGGTCAGGTATCTGTAGCGCAGGGAGGAAAGCTGACCAGAAGTGTAAACAGTGCAAAACTCAGAGAAATCCTGGTCAGAGCGCAGAATAAGCAGGTTGTAGACAACAGCAAACTTCGCCATTTACTGAAAGGAAGAGTGAAGCATGAAGAAGCGAAAAATAACAGATAATATACCTCTGAAAATCATGTCTGTCGCAATAGCTGTTGTGCTATGGCTGATCGTTGTAAACATAGATAATCCGACAGGAACCAATTACTATACGCTCAATGATGTGGAACTGATCAACAAGGAATATGTGGAATCTTCAGATACCATCGGTAAGATGTGTATGCCGGAACAGAACCAGGATTCCATAAAAGTTGCGATCACTGCAACCAAGAAGATCAGAGACAAGATCAAAGTCACAGACATCTCTGCGGTAGCTGATCTTCAGCAGGCGGTAAGCCTGGATACAAATCCGGTTATGGTTCCTATTACCGTTACCTGTTCTGTACCGGGGGTATCTCCCAGTGATATCAAAGTTACTCCTCAGAATCTCAGTGTAAATCTTGATGAAAAAGAGACACAGGAGTTTGTGGTAAATGTCAGCAGAGGTGATACGAAACCGGGCAAAGATTATGAAGTAGGAAGTCTGACTGCCAGTCCGGAGAAAGTAAGGATTACAGGCCCGAAGACGCTGATCAATAAAATAGATAAGGTAAATGCTTCCATTGAACTGGATGGGAATACAGAGGATTTTACACAGGATGTAAACCTTACGATCATTGATAAGAATCAGGAGGTACTTACCGATTCTGAAATGAATTCATTGCGGATTGAGAATAATGCAAAAGTAACAGTGACTGCAAAATTATGGAAAATCCGTCAGGGAGTGCAGATATCTGCAGATTATGTAGGGACACCGGCTGAAGGATATCAGGTTGGGGCTGTGAGAACAGTGCCGGATACGATCAGTGTAGCAGGCAGTACAGAAGGTCTTGAAAGTCTTGCGGATAATAATAATGTGATCACTATACCGGAAGACAGTATTGATATTTCCGGTGAATCCGAAGATGTGGAGAAAAAAATCAGTCTTACGAATCTTCTGCCGGACAATGTGAAACTTACCAGTGACTCCAGTGAAGATGTATGGGTGACTGTAAGTATTCTTCCGGCCGGAAGCAGAGAGTTTGAATTTCCGACTAAGAATATAGAGGTTAAGAATAAACCGAAAGATCTGCAGGTAACATTTGAGACTGCGCAGATAGAAGTGAGAATCAAATCAGATAACAAAGATCTGGATGATCTGAATAATGACAAAGACATTAAGGCATCTATAGATCTGGATGGCAAAAAAGAAGGAAGTTATGAAGTCCCGGTTGAGATAGTCTTGCCGGATGGTTATGAGACAGTGGAAGATGTGACTACGGAAGTAGTGATTTCATCAGGGACTGCTGTTGATGACAGTAAGGAAAACAAGGAATAAAAGAATTCTCCACTTACAGAAGGGGTAGTAACAATATAAGAGGAACAGTGAAATGGTCAGTAAAAAAGTGACAGTTAAAAATCCCACAGGTCTTCATCTGAGACCTGCGGGGATTTTGTGCAATGAGGCAATGAAATACCAGTCACAGATAACATTTGTCTACGATGGGGGCATGGCAAATGCAAAGAGTGTACTGAGTGTACTTGGTGCATGCGTAAAATGCGGAAATGAGATAGAACTTACCTGTGAAGGTGTTGATGAACAGGAAGCCCTGGATCATCTTGTTGCTGCTATTGATAGCGGCCTTGGCGAGTAGAAAGCTGCTGTGCACAAACAGAGTGAACAGTAACCATAAAGTAACATGAATAAAAGAGGAGGAACTTATTGTGAAAAGAAGATTAGTTGCGGTTACATTGAGTCTTATTATGACAATGGCAACTGTCAGTGAAGCAGGTGCTGCTGCATTTACTTCACCTGATACAGCTCCGGCTGTTGCCACACAGACAGATGCAGAAGAAGTAAATGTTACAGAAGAAACTTCTGAAACAGAAGCAGACGCTTTTTCAGATGGAGATGATGGGACAGCAGTACCATCACAGGAACAGACAGACGACGCATTTACAGCGGGAACGGATACGGCTGCTGCATTGCCGGACGAGACGCCGTCAACAGCAGATGCTACGGATGCCGTTGGAGCCGCTGTAGTGAAAGCTGAGGACTGGGTAAGCACAGAGAATGGCTTTAAACTGCGCAAACCTGCAAAAAATCAGGATACAGCAAATACAGATGATCAGAAAGCAGCAACAGCAGCACTACCCGATGAGGAGATGCTGTCTGAGACTGACGGATTCTCAGGAGATCAGACAGAATCATCTGAAACAGCAGTGGCTGAAACAGATACAACAGCTGTGACAGCAGAGGTTACAGCAATGGAAACACCAGCAGCAACGGATACAGTGTCTGTAACAAATGAAGAATTTTATACAGTGGCAGACGGAATTGTAAAGATCAGCACAGAGTATAAAGGGGAAACCCATACAGGATATTATCTGTTTGATGAAGAGGGAATCCTTGTAACTGGACAGGCTGAGGTAAAAGAAAAATCTTCAGCTGATGAAGAACCGACATCAGATGCAGCTCAGTCAGCAGGAGAAGATGCCGCAGGGGAAGAAACAGAAGCCCAGGCAAATCAGTCTTATTTTACAACTGCAGATGAGGCTGTTGTTTATACCGGATGTGAAGGAGAAGCGATAACTCCATATACATCTACAGTAGGCCAGCAGGAGAAGAGTGTATGGAAATGGACAGGAACATATTTCCAGTACTACGATGAGAATGGTAATCTGGAGACAATTGCACAGCTTGAAGCGAAAGCAAAAGCAGCAGGTACATATACCGGATATTTCAAGATCAATGAGGATTATTACTGCCTTGATTCTGAAGGTAAGCCACAGACAGGAGAGATCACCCTCACAGTTAACGGCGAATCAAACCTGTATTATTTTGATCCTGCAAGCAGCGACATTCCCGGAAAAATGTTCCACAATGGATGGCTTCGTTCAGATACCACTAAGGGAGAGCGCTGGCTGTATTTTAAAAAGGGAAATGTTCCGGCAGACATCGGTAAATATTATAAGCGTGGCGTAGTTGCCACAGCTATCCCGGAGAAAGGAACCGGAGATTACTTGCTGGATGCCAATGGATATGTTCTGAAATCAGTGATGAAGAAGGCTCAGAATGGTGCATATTACTGTACCGACAGTAACGGCCAGATTTATAGAAATAAACTTGTAAAATACGGCAATTTCAGATATTATTTTGGCTCAAACGGAAAGCGGGCAACCTGGACAAAGAGATGGGCAAAAGCAGGCGATCATTACTATTACTTTGGAAGTACTCCGGGTCGTGTTGTTGAGAAACATGGCTGGCAGAAACTTGTCAGCACCAGTGGCAAATTCCTTGGCTGGCTGTATTTTGATTCCAAGGGAAATCATTATACGGATAAGTGGACTTCCGCAGGTTATTATTTTAAACCATCAGGAAAGCTTGCAAGCGGTTTGACAGAAATCGATGGAAAGAAATATATATTTGAATCATCTACATCCGCAGAACACAAAGGTAAAGTATATAAGAGCACAATGGTGCGCTATAAAAAGAAATGGTATATCGCATCTTCTAAGGGAAGCCTGTATAAGAGCGGATGGAGAAAATACAGCGGCAATTACTATTATCTTAAAGAATGTGTGGTTCAGACAAATCAGTTTATGAAAAAGAATGGAGTAAACGGTTATCTGGATGCAAACGGTAAATATACAAGAGGATGGGTAATTGTAAGTAATGCTAAAAACCTGGTGAGATATATCGATCCGTCAGGAAACGGATTTGCAAGAAATAAGAGTATGAGAGTTAATGGAATTCTGTATTACTTTGACAGTAACGGATACCGTATCACTGATCTGACAAACAGATACAGAGGACCGTATTCTGTTCAGGTGGACAGAGTAAACGGAGTTATGACTGTTTATGCTGATTCAGCCAGAACAATTCCTGTTAAGACGATCAGGGTATCTGTAGGTTTAGCAGGAACACCAACTCCGACCGGTAACTTTACACTGAGCAGAAGCCTGAGGTGGCAGCCTCTTATGGGACCATCCTGGGGACAGTATGGAACTCATGTAGACGGTGCCGGACAGGGAGGAATCTTTGTTCATTCTGTAGCCTGCGGCCAGGCAAACTCATATAATCTTCCGGCAGTAGAGTACAATAAGCTTGGATCTCCCGCATCACATGGATGTATCAGAACCTGTGTGGCAGATGCGAAGTGGGTTTATGAGAACTGTAATGGCGCACCGATCAGTATTATTGATGGTAAATATAAAGCAGATGATGCAATGAAAGGACCTCTTGGAAAGAAAGCACTGACTCCGTTAAGAGGAGCTGCTAATTTTGATCCTACAGATCCGGCTGTCTGATCCGGATATTTCTGCCAGGATAAATAAACATAATTGCTTATAGAAACGAAATATGCAAAACGGCTGCACAGAGCAAGAAATGTGCAGCCGTTTTTGGGTATATATCAGGGATTATCTTGCGAAAATGTAATATAGTGTGTATAATATGTTAATAGTATTGTAATAAAATGGACGTTTATTAGAAGACAGGAGTAGAAAGATGAAAAGAGATTTTTTAAAAATCAGAAAAAGGCTTATTGTTGGTTGTCTGGCAGCTGCGATAGCTGTAGCGCAGCCTGTAAGCTCTGTTTTTGCAAATCCGCATTATGACAGACGTGATACAGTGGCTGAGGAGGAATTTATTTATTCTGCAAGAACTTCCGGTACAGAGTCATCAAGAAAAAAAGTGAACTCCAAAGCATGGAAAAAGATCAACGGTGTCTGCTATAACGGAAGTGGTGAAATCATTCCGGGTGCGATAACCAGAGGCATGGATGTCTCTGAATGGCAGGGCAATATTGACTGGAAACAGGTAAAGAGGTCTGATATAGATTTTGCGTTTGTCCGGATCTCCTATGGCCTGACTCACGAAGATTATACCTATGATGAGAATATGACAAATGCAGAACTTGCCGGAGTACCCACAGGCACCTATGTGTACAGTACAGCCTTATCGACAACTACCGCATTAAAGGAAGCACAGCTTGCCATCAGCAAAATGCAGGGTTACAAGGTTTCCTATCCGGTCGTATATGATCTGGAGTATGCAAAAGCAAGTAAGCTTTCTGCAAAAACAGTCTCAGAGATGGCACTGACCTTCTGCAATGAAGTGCGCAGGGCCGGATATTATCCAATGGTTTACTGCAATACCAACTGGTATGATAATTACATAGACTGGTCCTTATTATCAGGAGTGGATGTATGGATCGCAAGATATGGGGACACGATTCAGGCACCTGATAAGGAACGGTACAATTATACAATATGGCAGTCCACAGACGGTAACCGGGAAAGCGGACTGAACAGTACCAGCGGACTGGTAGCAGGAATCCCTGCAGGCAATGATGTTGATATGGATTTTGGCTATGTGGACTATACAAAGAAAATTACGCCGAGATGGAAATCTCTGGATTCCTATGTTCCGGCAATGAAACCCGATACAGGCAGCAACGATGGAAGCCAGGAACAGACAGGACTTCATCAGGAAAATGGAAAATACTATTATGTCAATGAAAATGGCGAACGTGTGTCAGATCAGTGGGTAACTGTAAATGGAAAGACCTATTATATCAGTTCTGATGGTTATGCTCTGATGGGAATGAAGAAAGTAGACGGGAAATGTTACTGGTTCCATACAAAATCCGGATATATGTTTAAAAACCGCCGCGTGACCAGATCTACCGGCGATATCTACTATTTTGGAAGCGACGGTGTACGCTGCGAGAATGGAATGTACAAAATCAGGGAAAAAAGTGGGGAACACACCTATTATTTCCAGAAAAACGGAAAAGCGTATAAGGGATGGCTGACGCTGAATGGTAAAAAATACTATTTTTACAAAGGTAGTTCCGCACTTTCCGGTACGCGTGCCGAGAACATTACACTGACCAGTTCCAACAGGATTGTATCTGTGTTTGATGGAAATGGAGTGTGTACCAGACAATATAAAAAGCGGTAAAAAATATTGAAACATATAAAAAGATCCTGCAGCTGTGGCACTGATGGAAATTCTGCAACAGCTTCGGGATCTTTTTATGAAATTGCCGTAATTAAAGCGTATAGATCAGGATACCTGCAATGATGATCAGGTTTCCCATGATTTTTCCTTTCGTGATTTTTTCCTTCAGAATGAAATGAGAGAGAAGCAGGACAAACACATAGGCGGCAGTATCAATGACAGGACCATAGCGCATATCTACTTTTGTATAACACCATGTATTGAGGAGGAGGATCAGCATATATATAGTGTATGAGAGAATCACCCGGAAATTGAGATATTCCCTGATTCGGTTTTCGTATCTGATATTTGCGCTCTGTTTCAGAAGTATCTGTGAAACAGCGGAAAAAAATGTTCCGCTCAACATGATTAAAATAAATGTTCTATTCATATCTCTGCACCGTCCATACTCCAAATAAAACCACCAGAATACCTATGATATTCTGAATGGAAAGATTTTCATGAAAGATCAGCACTGCCCATATCTGCGACCACAGAAGATAAACACTTTTATTGGCATAGGCAGTAGACAAAGAGAATTTCTTGATGACCTGCTGCCAGGTGATGGCGTAGATTCCGCAGTTGGCTACCATCAGGAACAGGAACAGGTAAAGCAGAGGACTGCTGAGACCATGTTTATTATACTGAACAGATGCAGCTTTGGAAAAAACACTTGTCAGTGAAAACAGCAGGATATTCAGATGAAGTTGTATGTAGTCTTTGAGTTTTGACATAATACCTCCGGGCGATAATGGTATTTTACGGATTTCGTCCAATAGCCTGAAAGAGCCTGAAAGCTGTCGGACAGTAACTATTTTACATAAAAAAGCAGGGAAGTCAAGGTTTGTGCAGCAGGAATCTTGAAAAGAAATGTTGAAAATGATATGATAAAAATGATTGCAAAAAGATGAAAAGAGAAAGGAAAAGCATATGAGCTTATATTCAGTGGTTGTTCCTGTATATAATTCTGAACATACACTGGGAGAACTATATACCCGTTTGGAGAAAGTATTCCGGGAAACTCTTAAAGAAGACTTTGAACTGATCCTGGTAGATGACGGATCAAAGGACAGATCTTATGAGATCATGACGGAACTCAGAGAAAAGGATCACAGGGTACGGATCATACAGATGGCCCGTAACTTCGGACAGCATCCGGCACTTCTGTGTGGATTTGCACATGTAAAAGGAGAGTTTGTGGTAACAATGGATGATGACCTTCAGCATCAGCCGGAGGAACTTCCGAAGATGGTCAGAACCATGCAGGAGAGACCGGATGTGGATGTTATCATTGCAAGCTATGAAGGAAGAAAGCATGGTCCGATACGCAAACTGGGAACGAAATTTTCTGTATGGGCAACTTCAAAGATGCTGGGAAAAGATCCGGATCTTCAAATCACCAGTTACAGGCTGATCCGCAGATTCCTTGTGGATGCCATGGTAAAAACAAATACATATCTTCCACAGATTGGAAACCTTCTGATCAGGAGTTCTAACCGTATTATTAATGTTCCGGTTCAGCATGCAGACAGAGCTTACGGAAAAAGCGGTTATTCCTTTAAGAGACTGCTGAAAGATCTGATTTATGATATCACGACACATACTGCATTTCCCCTTCTGCTGGTGAGAAATATCGGAATTGTCAGTTTCCTGATAAGTGTAGTTCTGTCGGTCTGTTATCTGGTAAGATATTTTACACTGGGCATATCTGTGCAGGGCTGGACTTCGCTGATGCTGGTTATGCTGGCGTTTTTTGGACTGATTTTGTTATCAATCGGAATTATGGGAATCTATTTAATGAACATTCTTAATGAGGCAAAAAAAATGCCCCATTATGTAATACGTCGGGAGGATACGGACGAATAATGAAGGAAATTGGCGGATATTTTCAGCTGGAAGAGATGCCGGGAGAGGAATATTATCCTGACCTGTACAGGGTCAATCTTGGAAGAACCGCACTGCTGTGGCTTTTGAAGAGCCGCAGGTGCAGGAAAATCCTATTACCGTATTTTCTGTGTGAATCAGTGGTGCATACCTGTCAGGAAAATCAGATAGAGACAGAATTTTATCATCTGAATGAGAAACTGGAAGTTCTGTATCCGAAAGAACAGCTTCCGGAAGGGGAATATCTTTATCTGGTTAATTACTATGGCCAGCTGTCTGATTCCCGGATATCAGAGTATAAAAAGATTTACGGAAACATCATAGTGGACCATACCCATGCATTTTTTCAGAAACCATTAAAAGGGATAGATACACTGTATTCCTGCAGAAAATTCTGGGGTGTCAGCGATGGCGCATATCTGTCAACAGATGCCAGCCTGACAGAAAATAAGACTGTCGATTATTCTGCAGAGCGTATGAAACATATTCTGGGGCGTTATGAGCATAATGCCGGAACCTACTACAAAGATATGCTGGAAAATGCGGCAAAATATGACGGGATGGAGCTTCGGCAGATGTCAAAGCTTACACAGAATCTTCTGAAAGCTGTGGATTATGACAGAGCAAAGAAAAAAAGGGAAGAAAACTACCGGATTCTCGGAGAACTGCTCCCATCGGAAAGTATATTTAATCAGACTGTGCCGGAGGGACCTTTTGCATATCCGTATTTCCACGCTGATGGAATGAAACTTCGCAGATATCTTGCCGAAAAGAAGATATTTGTGCCGACTTACTGGAAAAATATAATTGAGAACTCTGAGACAAAAAGTCTGGAATATACCTGGGCTGCCAATATTCTTCCGTTGCCCTGCGATCAGCGTTACAGCGTGGAGGATATGAAATATATGGCTTCGGTTGTCAGAGAATGTGAGGAACGGATATGAAACATAAAGTGTTGATTCTGGGAACGCTCGGAGAATTTACAGAGCTGGTAAAGAAAGCAAAAGAGAAAGGTTATGAGACTGTTGTGTGCGACGGATATGCAGATGGTATTGCCAGAACGTATGCAGATAAGGCTTATACCATTCCTGTAACAGACGTAGATGCTATTGCCCTGATGTGCAGAGAAGAAGGTGTGGACGGGATCATCACATCATTTTCAGATCTGCTCCTGGAGTGTATGGTTAAAATTGCAGATAAAGCAGGACTGCCCTGTTATCTGAAACCGGAACAGCTTTCCTGGTACAGGGATAAATCGGCATGCCGGGATGTTCTGGACAAGCTTGGACTGCCGGCACCGGGATTTCGGAAAATATCTGTGGAACTGCTGAAACAGGGATCAGAAGAAGAAATACAACAGAGTATTGCAAATCTGCAGTATCCTCTGATCAGTAAACCTCTGGATAAATATGGTTCAAGAGGAATCTTTATTATTCATCATTCAGATGAAGTCAGAAAAAAAGCCCTGCAGACAGCGGAATATACGGACTGTCAGGAAATTCTGGTTGAGGAATACAATGACGGTTATGAGTTTAACATGATGACATGGGTAATGGATGGGAAAGTCAATGTGATCAGTATTGCAGATCGTGAGAAAACGGAAATGGAAGAGGGAATGCTTCCGCTCAGCACACGAAATGTTTATCCATCCCGTTTCCTGGCGGAGGTCGAAAAAAGTGCCACAGATATTCTGCAGAATTATATCCGCTATACCGGACAGACGGAAGGTGCATTATCCATGCAGTTTTTCTGGAAACCTGGCAGGGGCATTCAGGTATGTGAGATTGCAGGACGTTTCTTTGGATATGAACATGAGCTGACAGATATGGTTTATGGATTTCAGACAGAGGAACTGCTGCTGGATTATCTTTATGAAAAAGACCGGATAAAGGAGATGTTTCACTGTCATGATATTCATCATCCGGTAAAATATGGGGCTGTACTGTATTTTCAGGGACGACAGCTTCAGATTGCAGATCAGACGGCAGCCTGTGAGCTTGCAAAAGAAAAATGCGTTGTAAAACCCTGGATTTTTTATAAAGAAGGCGAACGTGTGATAGAATATGGGCCGAATCCATATCTTGCATTGTATTATATAGAAACAGAAAACCGCAGGCAGCTGGAGCTGGAGACTGAGAAATTTTTCAGTGAGATGAGTATCCGGGATCCGGAGGGAAGAGAAGTTGCCTACAGAAATAAGATACCGGAATATGAGAAGGAAAAGAAAACAGATGATTGATTTTAACAGACCTGCTTTTACAGGCAGGGAATTTGATTACATACGTGATGCGGTACAGAGAGGAATGCTCTGTGGGGATGGAGAATATACGAAAAGATGTTCTCAGTGGATGATGGATAAATTTCATGTAAATCATGTAATGCTTACCACATCCTGTACCCATGCTCTGGAGATGGCAGCCCATCTTTGCGACATTAAGCCCGGTGATGAGGTGATCATGCCGTCCTATACATTTGTTTCAACCGCAGATGCCTTTGTATTAAAGGGAGCAAAGATTGTATTTGTTGATATCAGACCGGATACAATGAATATTGATGAGAAACTGATCGAGGCGGCAGTGACTGAGAAAACAAAAGTGATCGTCCCGGTCCACTATGCAGGGGTTGCCTGTGAGATGGATACCATTATGGAGATTGCAAAAAAATACAATCTGAAGGTTGTTGAAGACGCTGCGCAGGGAGTAGATGCCTGTTATAAGGGAAAAGCTCTTGGTACCATTGGAGATTTTGGGTGTTACAGTTTCCATGAGACAAAGAACTATACTATGGGAGAGGGCGGTGCAATCCTTTTTAACAGGGATGAATATGTGGAGAAGGCAGAGATCCTGAGAGAAAAGGGAACTGACAGAAGTAAGTTTTTCCGCGGACAGGTTGACAAGTATCGCTGGATGGATTATGGTTCTTCCTATCTTCCAAGTGAACTGAATGCAGCATATCTTTATGCACAGCTGGAAGCAAGAAATCAGATCTTTGCCAAAAGAATGGAGATATACAATTATTATCATAAAAATCTGGCTCATCTTGCACAGGAAGGTAAGATCGAACAGCCTTATGTGCCGGAGGAATGCAGCCACAATGCCCATATGTATTATATCAAGGTGCGTGATATACAGGTAAGAACCCGGCTGATTGCTTACCTTCGGGAAAAAGGAATCTGCAGCGTATTTCATTACGTGCCTCTTCATTCTGCACCTGCGGGACAGAAATTTGGAAGATTTTCAGGGGAAGATGTTTATACTACAAAGGAAAGTGAACGTCTGTTGAGACTGCCGATGTTTTATAATCTGGATATGGAGGATGTGAAGTATATCACAGATACCATAGCTTCTTTTGACGGATTCTGATAATCGTGTGCCGCAAGTCTGTTTCAGGAATCAACTTGTCGGCACATCGGACGGAAAACAGAGACATATATTAAGAGGAAATATTATGAAAAAATGGAAACATTTATTAAAGGCTGTTATGGCTGCGGGAGTCATTGCAATGACTGCTGTTCAGATCTGCGCTGCTGCGGAAGGAACTGCGCAGGCTGCTGCTTCAGATGTTACACCCGTATCCATTTCAACTAATGAGATTGCAGGCTGGCCTGCAGGTCCTGAGATCACATCTGAGACAGGGGTACTGATGGATGCAGACAGCGGAACTCTTCTGTACAGCAAGGGCGGAGATGAAATCCGTTATCCGGCAAGTATTACCAAAATCATGACACTGCTTCTGGCGGTGGAGAACTGTTCCCTGAAAGAAGATGTTGTATTTACGGAAACAGGAACACGTGATATCAGTTGGGATTCCGGCAATATTGGAATGCAGGTGGGAGAAGTGATGAGCATGAGAGCATGCCTTTATGCACTTGTGATCCGCTCTGCAAACGAGGTCGCAGCCCAGATTGCAGAACATGTAGGCGGCACAGAGCAGCATTTTGTAGATATGATGAATGAACGTGCGGCTCAGATCGGATGCACGAATACACATTTTGTAAATGCCAGTGGTCTTCCGGATCCTGACCACTATTCTACTGCACATGACATGGCGTTGATCATGCGGGAAGGTCTGAAGAATAAAAAATTCCGCAGGATCATCGGCGCTACAGATTATACGATCAAACCTACGAACATGAACAGTGAGTCAAGGGTACTGCATACGCATCATCCGATGCTTGCCCCGGAGAGCAGCTATCATTATGATGGCTGTATTGGCGGCAAGACAGGATATACCAGTGAGGCCGGAAACACTCTTGTGACAGCAGCAGAGAAGAATGGAACTACCTATATTACAGTGACAATGAAGGCGGCAGACCTTGCAGTTGCCAGTACGGATTCCACAGCACTGTTCAACTATGGTTATCAGAATTTCACAAAAGCACAGGTAAATGGTGGAGAAGTATCAGTTCCAAACGGAGTGACTGTGGATAACCTGACTGTTCAGGAAAATTCACAGAATGGAAATACAGTAGATGATTACTATTATAATGATTATCTTTTGGGAAGCGTTGAAGTTCCGGAAGCTACACCTACACCGGAACCTGCAGCGGATGCCCTTTCTGATACATCCGGAGGAAATACGGATCAAAATGAGAAATCAGATACTGTCGGAGAAGAAAAAACTTCTGCGGGGATGCCGGAACTGCGAAAAATACTTCTGATCATAGGAGCGGCAATGCTTCTTCTTATTATCATTCTGAGCATTGCACTTGCAAAAAAGGAAAAAAGATATTATGGCTAAGTCTGCATATCATGTGGATTTATGCGAACAGATATAACAGAAACACAGAGAAAGCTAAAGAAAAGAGGAAAATAAAATGGGAAAAATCAAAGTTACAGAATGTGGTGGAATTAAGGGATTAAAAGTGGTAGAACCTACAGTTTTCGGAGATGCCAGAGGATATTTCATGGAAACCTACAATTACAATGATTTCAAAGAAGCAGGAATTGATGTCGAATTTGTACAGGATAATCAGTCAAGCTCACATAAGGGTGTACTTCGCGGACTCCATTTCCAGATCAATTACCCACAGGATAAACTGGTACGTGTTGTAAATGGTGAGGTATTTGATGTGGCGGTAGATCTTCGTGAAGGCTCAGAAACATATGGAAAATGGTTTGGAGTCGTACTTTCTGCTGAAAACAAGAAACAGTTCTTCATTCCGAAAGGATTTGCACATGGTTTTCTTGTACTTTCCGAGCATGCGGAATTCGTTTACAAATGCTCTGATTTCTATCATCCAAATGATGAGGGCGGCCTGATCTGGAACGATCCGGATATCGGAGTTGAATGGCCGATTCCGGAAGGAATGGAATTAAGCTTTTCTGACAAAGATACCAAATGGGGAAGCTTTAAAGAGTACCGTAAATAGGAGAATGAGCGATTGAATACAATTTTTTCTTTACCGATGGATATTTATAAGAACAGACGGCTTGTTGCAAAGCTTGCAAAGAATGATTTCAAAACAAGATATGCAGGTTCTTATCTGGGAATTGTGTGGGCGTTTATCCAGCCTGTGATCACGATCCTGGTATACTGGTTTGTATTCTCTGTAGGTTTTCGTTCCGGAACAGGGGATCTGGGAGTTCCTTTTGTTCTTTATCTGGTAGCAGGTATTGTGCCATGGTTCTTTTTCCAGGATGCGCTGATGGGGGGGACAAATTCTCTGCTGGAATACAATTATCTGGTAAAAAAAGTCGTTTTTAATATCAGTGTGCTTCCGGTAGTCAAGATCATTTCTGCCATGTTTGTGCATGCATTCTTTGTGTTGTTTACGATCATCCTGTATGCAGCGTATGGGAAATTTCCTGATTTCTATTATCTGCAGATTATTTATTACAGTGTATGTGTGTTCATTCTGGTATTGGGCTTATCCTATGCCACAAGTGCAATCGTTATTTTTTTCAGAGATCTGACCCAGATCATCAACATTGTGCTTCAGGTAGGAGTCTGGCTGACTCCGATCATGTGGATCGTTGAGGCTTCACCTCTGATGGGACATCCTGTGATCATGAAGATCCTGAAACTGAATCCGATGTATTATATTGTTTCCGGATACAGAGATACATTCCTGATGAAAACCTGGTTTTGGGAACATGCAGGATGGACGGTCTATTTCTGGATATTTACAATTCTGTGTTTCCTGTTCGGAAGCTGGGTATTTAAACGTCTGCGCATTCATTTTGCAGATGTATTGTAACTAGTGTACCAACAAGTTGATTTCTAGAACAATCTTGCGTCTAAATTTCTTATTTCCGCGTTGTCGTCGGTCGCCGTAGCCACCGCTACGCCTCCTTCCTCCGCCTTGAAATAAAAAAATTTATCCTGCAAGATTGTTTCAAGAATCAACTTGTCGGCACACTAGTACAGCGAATATTAATATAGCAGAAACTTAATTTTCGCTGTACTGGTAAGCGTGAAATAAGTCAGAGGAAGATGAAAAACACAGGAACATAACAGAAAGGAAATCACGTGGAGAACAAGAAAGTAATTCAGGTGAAGGATCTCACCAAAATGTATAAATTATATGATAAGCCTTCGGACAGACTGAAAGAAGCGCTGGGGCTTACCAGAAAGAAACTTTATAAAGAGCATTATGCACTTCATGATGTAAATTTTGATATTTATGAAGGAGAATGCGTGGGAATTATCGGAACCAACGGTTCCGGTAAATCCACGATCTTAAAGATCATCACCGGTGTCCTGACTCCCACAGCAGGGGAAGTAAAGGTAGACGGACGAATTTCCGCGCTGCTGGAACTGGGAGCCGGATTTAACATGGAATATTCAGGTCTTGAGAATGTATACCTGAATGGAACCATGATCGGTTTTTCAAAAGAAGAGATTGATGCCAGACTGAATGATATTCTGGAATTTGCGGACATTGGAGACTTTATCCACCAGCCTGTAAAGACTTATTCCAGCGGTATGTTCGTGCGTCTGGCTTTTGCTGTTGCGATCAATATTGATCCGGAGATCCTGGTGGTAGATGAGGCGTTGTCTGTGGGCGACGTGTTCTTTCAGGCAAAATGTTATCACAAGTTTGAGGAATTTAAGAAACAGGGAAAGACGATCCTGTTTGTAAGTCATGATCTTGGAAGCGTTTCCAAGTATTGTGACAGAGTTATTCTTTTGAACAAAGGGGTAAAGATGGATGAAGGTTCACCAAAGCAGATGGTCGACCTGTACAAACAGCTTCTGGTAGGACAGAATCCTGTAAAACAGAATGAATCTGACAGTACAGAGCAGATTGTGGCAGAGGACAGTGAAGGACTGGGAGATTTTCAGGTAAATCCCAATATGCTGGAATATGGAAGTCGTATTGCTGAGATCACAGATTTCAGAGTCATTGATGATAAAGGAAGATGTTCCAATACTGTTGAAAAGGGAAGCTGCTTCAAAATTCGTATGAAAGTCCGGTTTAATGAAGAGATTCAGGAGCCGATCATGGCATACACATTTAAAAATATTCAGGGTACGGAAATCACAGGTACCAATACCATGTATGAAAATGCAAAGATAGAACACTCCGGAAAAGGGGATATATGTACTGTAACATTTACACAGAACATGAACCTTCAGGGCGGTGAGTATCTCCTGTCATTTGGATGTACAGGGTATAAAAACGGAGATTTTACGGTATTCCACAGACTTTATGACGCATGTAACATAACAGTTATTTCCAGTAAAAATACAGTTGGATTCTATGATATGGATTCAAAGGTGGAAGTACGGTGCGAAGAACAGGTCTGAGAAAGTTATGATGACAAATATCAGTGCGAAAAAATAATCAGCGCGAGGACTATATATGGAAGAAAAAATCGGGAAAGTAATTCTGGATACCACGTGCTATCCGGGAAAAGATCTATACAGTGATGGTGCGATAGAGGATGAAATGCTTGCAATTTCCAGAGATTTTGCACCGGAAGAATTTAACAGAGTGATCAGTGAGAGAAAGAGCTGGCCAATTCTTTATCATTTTTCTCATATCAGGGAGAATATTCTGAGCTGGATTCCCTTTACAGGAGAAGAGAAGGTTCTGGAGATTGGTTCCGGATGTGGTGCTGTGACAGGAGCTCTCTGTGAAAGGGCGAAGGAAGTTACCTGCATCGAGCTTTCTATGAAAAGAAGTAAGATCAATGCATACAGACATCAGGATCAGGATAATCTTAAGATCCTTGTGGGAAATTTTCAGGAGATCGAGAAAAACCTTACTGAGAAATACGACTATATCACTTTGATCGGTGTATTTGAGTATGGAGAATCCTATATCCGGAGTGAGAATCCCTATGTGGACTTTCTCAGGATCATATCAAAGCATCTGAAGCCGGATGGAAAGATCATTCTGGCCATTGAGAACAGACTGGGACTGAAATACTGGGCCGGATGTACAGAGGACCATTTTGGAACTTTATTCGAAGGAATCCAGGGATACCCCAAAACAAAAGGGGTTAAAACTTTTTCAAGAAAAGAATTTAATGGAATTTTGAAGGAGGCAGGAAACTTAAAAGCCGACTGGTATTATCCATATCCGGATTACAAATTTCCAATGACTATTCATTCAGACAGACATCTCCCTGCAAGCGGAGAGCTGCATATGAGGGACTACAATTTTGACAGACTCCGTCTGGACCTGTTTCAGGAATCTCAGGTGTATAATACACTTTTGAGCAATGATCTTTACCCGCAGTTTGCCAATTCCTTTCTTCTTGTGATCGGAAAAGAACAGCCACAGACAGCACCGGTTTATGTGAAGTTTTCCAATGAGAGAGATCAAAAGCTCTCCATTTATACGGAAATCAGTGAAGCAACAGATGGGCAGCTGACTGTGAAGAAAGTACCGTCGCAGAAGAAAGCGGCAGCTCATGTACGGAATCTGGGAACTATCTGCGAAGAACTGACCGGAATGTATAAAGAAGAGGAAATTGAAGTAAACCGCTGCCGGATCAAAGGTGACTGTGCGCAGCTGGAATATCTGACAGGTATCACCCTGGAAGATAAGCTGGATCATCTTCTGGAAGAAGGCAGAACAGAGGAACTGGAGAAATTATTCTTCTCTTATATAAAGAAAGTAAAGAATATTCACGAGAAGAAACCCTTTGAGAAAACACCGGAATTTGTAAGGGTATTTGGAAATGTAAACCTGCGTTCTGATCTGAAATGTACAGAAATATCCAATATTGATTTTGTTCCTGCAAATATTATCCTCTCTGAGAATAAAGTATCTGTGATTGACTATGAGTGGACCTTTACATTTCCTGTACCTTCACAGTTTCTGGTTTACAGGATGATCTTTTATTATCTGGAACTGAATGACAAACGGGGAATACTTAAAGAACGGGATTTCTATGAGAAAGCAGGAATCCTGCCTGAAGATATAGAAGTTTATGTGGAGATGGAACATAATTTCCAGCAGTATATTCTGGGTGAGCATACAGCAATGAGAAATATGTATGCCCAGATCTCTCCGGGCCGGGTGGAAGTAGAAGATTATTACAGAGAAAAGAAACAGGAATCTCTGGAAATGCTTCAGATTTTCTGGGATAACGGAAAGAGCTTTAATGAGGCTGATTCTGTGAGATATCTGTTCAGAAACGGGAAAATTCAGACGGAGTTTGAACTTCCGGAGAATACCACAATGCTTCGCCTTGACCCGGGCGAAATGTCCAAGGGACTTAAAATTGTAAAGCTGACATGGGAAGATGAAAGTCAGGTAAAGTTTCACACAGATGGCTGTGAAGTGTCCTCCGGAGAATTCTATTTCGGCGGTGACGATCCGCAGATCATAGTAGATTCTGTTCCTGAGAACAGAAAGTCCATAAAGATTGAAATGGAGATCCTGGACCGGCAAACCACAGAAAAGAAATTCTGGAAAGTATACGCAGAGCAGAAAAGGGCAATGGAGCAGATGAGTCAGGAGCTTGCGCAGAAGAAAGCTCTGGTCGATCAGGTGGAAGGCAGTAAGGCATGGAAAGTGTATCGTGCCATCAAAAGGGTTTAGTTATGGGAAATATACTTTGGAGTGTAGATAAAAAAATATACAGTGACAAAGAAGATCATACTCTGGCCATTACCGGATGGGCGATAACCAGAGATCAGTCAGAATGTGATTTCATTCTTTATGGCTCGGGAAAGGAACTCTCCGTTCCTGAACCTTCACGTTGTGAAAGAGCGGATGTTGCCAAAGATTTAAAAGAAACAAAAGATATAAAAGAAGTGGGAAATGTCGGATTCACAGTAAAGATACCGGAAATTATAAAACTTGCAGAAGAACATGAGAAACTGCAGCTTGCGCTGAGAGCGGGAGATGAAAAAGAAATCATCTGGGAAGCCACAGCTGCAGAAGTGAAGGACTTTTGTGAGGAAAGTCTTATTGAATATCATATTGATGAGGAACAGATCACACAGGAGAGTATCCTGACAGTCAGAGGCTGGGTTGTAAACCAGCTGGAGCCGGATGAGATATTTGTACAGGGTACAGATGGGAAGGTTCTGGAATGTACGATCACCAGACAAAGACGTCCGGACGTGGAAGAGGCAAAGGGGATTTCCGAAGAAGAGAAAAGAAATCTGGGATTCAGTATTACTGTCAATCTGGAGAATACAAACGATCAGAATATCTGCATCTGTTTCAGGGGAAAAGATGTACAGAAAATTTATACTGTAAATGTAAAAAAAATAAAACGGGAAAATACCGGACTGTATCAGCAGATGAAACTGCTGTCTCTGAAGAACAGGCAGAAGAATCAGGAATATATAAAGAAAAACGGTATTGGAAGATTTATCCGTTATGTGAGAAATTCCCAGCTTAAGGACGGAGATCAGGATTATGAAGACTGGCTGAAAGATCATGTCGCATTCCGAAAGGAATTAAAAAGACAGAGAAATGCTGTTTTTTCTTATTCACCGCTGATCAGTATTGTGATGGTGGTGACGGATACAGATGAACAAAGGTTAAAAAGTGTGATCGATGCTTATACAGAACAGACCTATGGTAACTGGCAGCTGTGTCTTGCAGATGCATGTGAGGGAGAGGAAACAGGAGAGTTTCTGCGGAAAAAATATAAAAAAGAGACCCGCCTTTCCTACAAGAAGGTTACGGAAAACAACGGCATTTCGGGAAATCTTAATGCATCTCTGAAACTTGCAATGGGAGAGTATGTTCTGTTTGCCGGTCAGGAGATCATACCTGAACCTGATGCACTTTTTCAGATGGTCAAAGCGATCACAGAGAAAAAAGCGGATATGATCTATACAGATGAAGATGAGATCAGCGCAGACGGAAAACATTATTCTGAGCCGGAATTCAAGCCGGATTTCAATCTGTTCAGATTAAGGGAAAATAATTATATCGGACAGTTCTGGGCAATCCGGAAGGAAATTCTGGAACAGGCCGGAAAGTTTGATCCGGAATATGATGGTGCACAGGATTATGATATGCTCTTAAGATGCAGTGAGCAGGCAGAGAATATTGTGCATATTCCAAAGATCCTCTGTCATTCCATGAAAGCAGAGAACCTGATCACAGAAGAACAGGAGAAGAAAAACTGGGAAGCAGGCAGAAAGGCACTGGAGGAGCATTACCGCAGGGCGGAGGTTTCTGCAACAGCGGAACTTGCAGACAAGAAGGGATGGTACAGAAGCCATCTGACTATTTCCGGCGAACCGATGATTTCTGTGATCATTCCAAGTAAAGATCACATTAATGATCTGGAACTGTGTATTTCATCCATAGAAGAGAAGACAACATGGAAGAATTACGAGATCATTATTGTTGAGAACAACAGTGTGGAAAAAGAAACCTTTGTATACTATGAGACACTGAAAAACAGATACCCAAATGTAAGGATCCTTACATGGAAAAAAGAATTCAATTATTCTGCGATCAATAACTTTGCAGTAAGAGAGGCGCAGGGAGAATATCTGCTGTTTCTTAACAATGATGTGGAAATCATTACAGAGAACTGGCTTGAAGAAATGCTTCAGCTTTGTCAGCAAAAAGACGTGGGAATGGTCGGTGCGAAACTGTATTATCCGGATGATACCATTCAGCATGCAGGAGTGGTAGTTGGTCTTGGTGGAGTTGCTGCCCATGTATTATGTAAACTTCCCCGGGATGCGGAAGGATATATGGGACGTCTGCGCTGTGTGCAGGAGATAAGTGCAGTCACTGCCGCCTGCATGATGGTAAAGACTTCTGTTTTTAAAGCAGTCGGAGGATTTGACGAGGAGCTGAAGGTTGCATTTAATGATATTGACCTTTGTATGAAAGTGAGAAAATATGGAGTGAAAATTGTATTCACACCGTATGCAGAACTGTATCATTATGAATCCAAATCCAGAGGAATGGAAGATACACCGGAGAAACAGCTGCGTTTTTCCAGAGAAGTAAACTGTTTCCGGAGAAAATGGGAAAGAGAGCTCCTGAAAGGAGATCCTTATTATAATCCCAATCTGACATTAAACAACACAGACTGTTCTCTGAGAAAACAGGAGAAGAACGGAGATTAACATGCCTAAGGAAATATTTGAAGTAGTAAGAGAAAGATTTCATTTATCAGACAGGACACAGTATATTGTGCAGGGACACTGGCCGAAAGATGCGGTGATGGAGGCATATCTGGATCAGCACAAACTGAAGGTGTCTGTGAAAGAAAATGAAAATGTAAGTGCACTGGAACGTTTTAAAGATCCGGAGAAAATGCAGGGAATACAGATTACGGCAACTGTTCAGATACCGGAAAATCTGGAGGGGTATCATAAGCTTGTGATCTATGAGAAGTTTCCGGATAAAAAACATGTCTGGTTTTCCATCACTGCCGGTGAACTGGATAAAAAAAGAGATAAACCGCAGGTATATTTTGAAGAAGAGAGTGCAGAACAGGGAACTGTACGGATCAGAGGGTGGGCCATTGCACCCAAGCCTGTGACTGTCCGTATCTTTGATGCGGATAAAAAGCCGGTTGCCGCTGAAATCCAGAGAACAGACAGGGTGGATGTCAACCAGCTGTTTGAAGAAGCACAGGATCCGGGAAAGACAGGATTCTTTTCTGAGATCACCAACGTTTCGGGAAAATGCCTGTATGTAGTGTTTTATGCAGGCGAGAAGAAAACTGTACATGTGGTTCCTCTGAGAAAAGCTGATATTCTGGCAAAGAAATTAGACAAATATGTAGAAAAAGGAATCCGCTACTGGAAATCTCAGGGTGCGGCGGCTCTTGCTGAGAAGGTAGTGACAAAGGTTAAAAATGTGCGTCAGGGACCGCCATCCTATCAGAAATGGATCAGACATCATCTGCCGGACAGGAACGAACTGGAGAAACAGAAGAAAACATCCTTTGGATACAGACCCAAGCTTTCTTTTGTAGTACCGCTGTATAAGACACCGGAGAAATATCTCAGAAGACTGACAGAATCATTTCAGGAACAGACTTATTCAAACTGGGAACTTTGTTTCTCTGACGGAAGCGGCGCACAGTCACCGCTGACGGAATTGTTAAAAGAACTGACAGCGAAGGATAACAGAATTAAATACGTTTCTCATGAGGAGCCGCTTCAGATTTCAGAGAATACCAACAGTGCCATTGAAATTGCAACAGGTGATTTCATTGCCTTTGCAGACCATGATGATGAGCTGACGCCGAATGCATTATTTGAATGTGTGAAAGCAATAAATGAGAAACCGCAGACACTGGTGATCTACACAGATGAAGATAAGATGTCTATGGATGGACATAAATTCTTTCAGCCGCATTTTAAACCGGACTATAATCCGGATCTGCTGTGCACGGTCAATTATATCTGCCATCTGTTTGTGGTATCACGAAAAGTAATTGAAAAAGTTGGCGGGCTGCGAAGTGAGTTTGACGGTGCACAGGATTATGATTTTGTGTTACGCTGTGTGGAAGCAGTAAAGGATGAAGAAATCTGTCATATTCCAAAAATCCTGTATCACTGGCGTTGCCATGAGGACTCCACAGCAGAGAATCCCGAGAGCAAGCTTTATGCCTTTGAAGCCGGAAGACGTGCAGTACAGGCTCACTATGAGAGAACAGGAATCCACGCAGAGGTTTTTAAGGGTGAATATCTGGGGCTGTACAGAACGAAGTTTATCAGAGATCATGATCCGCTGATTTCTATTATTATTCCGAATAAAGACCATATTGATGATCTGAAGAGATGTATGGAATCCATTGAACAGAAATCTACGTACAAAAATTATGAGTACATTATTGTAGAGAATAACAGTACAGATTCTGCTACTTTTGAATATTACAAAAAACTGGAGGCAGAGAATCCGAAGGTCCGCATGGTATACTGGGACGGAGTCTTTAACTATTCTGCCATTAATAACTATGGTGCATCTTTTGCAAAGGGTGAGTATCTGCTTCTGCTTAACAATGATACAGAGATCATTAATCCGGACTGTCTGGAAGAACTCCTGGGTTATTGCATGCGTAAAGATGTAGGCGCAGTGGGTGCAAGACTTTATTATGAGGATGATACGATCCAGCATGCAGGTGTTGTGATCGGTTTTGGCGGAATTGCAGGACACTGTTTTGTCCAGCAGAAGAGAGGTACCACCGGATATTGTCACAGAATTATCTGTGCACAGGATTACAGTGCGGTTACAGCTGCCTGCATGATGGTGAAGAAATCTGCATTTGATGCAGTGGGAGGACTTTCAGAGGAACTGGCGGTTGCATTTAATGATATTGATTTCTGCATGAAGCTGAGAAAGGCGGGATATCTGATCGTGTATAATCCATATGCGGAATTATACCATTATGAATCCAAATCCAGAGGTCTTGAGGATACTCCGGAAAAAGTGGCACGATTTAATAAAGAAATTGCCACCTTTGAGAAAAAATGGCCGGAGATCCTGAAGAACGGAGATCCTTATTATAACCCCAATCTCACTCTGAAGAGCCAGGACTTTTCTCTGAAAAGAATCTGAAGATGAAATTGCTATAAAATGAATGTGAAAGAAGATATGTTAAAGAAAAAGAAAGAGATCAATGAAAAAACAGAAATTTTCATTTTTGTATTTCTGGCGTTTATCCTGCTGACAACCTGGGCGATGACACAGCCTTTTAATTCAGGGCCGGATGAACAGATGAGATATTATGTTGCAGATTACATTTATAAACATCATGGAGCTCTTCCGGGGGGAGATGATCCGGCTGTCAGGAATAAAGTGTGGGGAATTTCCTATGCATATTATCCGGTTGTATCTTATATGGTGTCTGCATTATTTATGAGAATATCCCGGCTTTTTGCAGATCCGGGATACTCCATGTTCAAAATTGCACGTATGGCAGATGTACTGTTTGTCACAGGTGCAGTGTATTTTGTTGTAAAAGCTTCGGGCAAACTGTTTCCGAAAGAAAAATATTCCAGAGAAGTTAGATGGCTGTTTGCAGCACTGGCAGGATTTATGCCACAGGCAATCTTTATGGGAACTTATGTGAATACAGACTCACTGGCACTGCTGGCAGCAGCCATGATCTTGTATGCATGGGTCTCTTATCTGAGAGAAGACTGGACATGGAAAAACTGTATACTCCTTGCAGTGGGAATGGCCGTATGTGCATTGTCTTATTATAATGCATACGGTTGGATACTCTGCAGTTTTTTCTTCTTCTGTTTTACGGTATTACTCTGCAGAGAAGAAGCTTTTTCACAGAGAGTTCGTTTCCTTTTCAGCAGAGGAGCAGTGATCGCAGCAGTTACTTTAGTTCTCTGCGGCTGGTGGTTCATCCGTAACGCAGTTTTGTATAACGGAGATTTCCTGGGAAGGAAATCCTGTGCGGAATGTGCGGAAAAATATGCTCAGAAGGATTACAGACCTTCACTGTATCCGACGCCTGCAAAGCTGGGATGGAACTGGAAAGATATTATCCTTTATCAGGATCCCGGCTGGTATCATAACTGGATTCTGACAGTGTGTGTAAGTTTCATCGGTACTTTTGGACAGATGGAAATTTATATGCCATATACGGTCAGCAAACTGTATATGCTGTTCTTTGCTGTTGGGATCATCAGTGTATTTTTTGTAAAAGAGACATTTGATCTGAGAAAAAAAATGTATGTTGCACAGCGGAAAGCAGTTGGAAATGACAGATGGAAGATTAAAACAAAGGTGATATCCCGAGGGTGGAATAAAGAAGGTATTTTCCATTTGATGATGGTATTTCTGATTATGATTCCGGTATTTCTGTTTCTGTATTATGTTTATTACAGTGATAATCAGCCACAGGGAAGATATCTTATGCCTGCATTATATCCTCTGATGTACTTTGTTACGCTGGGCTGGAATAATATTCTGACAAAAACAGTGAAAAATGAAAAGGTGCGGAGTCTGATATACAGAGTACTGACTGTACTGCTGGTGATTTCGCCATTTGCCTGCTGGGCATTTTTAATCTTGCCTTAAAAGAAATAAAGGGACTGCCGCATGAAAAGCTTTTGCGGAAGTCCCTTAAATTTATCTATTTTATCTATCAAAGAAATGGTTACTGTCTGGTATTCAGAAGCAGGCTTCAGGATTTGATCACTTTGATCATCAGGAACAGGAAAAACAGCAGGAATGCTGCCCCGATCGCCCCGATGATATAATAAGGAGCAGTTGTATGGGAAGCAGAATATGCCTGTGCTGCCTCCATATTCTTCTGACCGGTTACTGCGGCATCATTTGTCTGTTGCTCTGCGTCTTCCAGAATAGCAGTTCCTACAGGAGTTCCTCCAAAGTAATACTGGCGTGTGATCTGTCCGTCAGAAGAAGTATCTTCTGTGGTCAGATTATCTTCTGTGGCACCGTTTGGTGCAATGACTGTACCACCGGAAAGACGGTTAAAATCATTGTCTGCAATGGTAAGGGGTGCAAAATTGTCAAAACCATAATTGAGAAGCGCGATCGCTTCATTATTGGTAACACCGGATGCGCCATTTAATACAATGCATACCAGCTTCATGTTATTTTTGGAAGCTTCACATACCAAGGTACTTCCGGAAGCTTCTGTGTACCCTTCCTTACCGCCGATACAGGGTTTATAATAACCGTCGCTGGTGCTGTTTATCATGGTAAAATTGTTTGTAAGTACACGTTCACCGCCGGAAACATTTGTTGCCGGAAGTGTATAGGAAGTAGTTGCTGCAATGGTGCGGAAAGTGTCATTTGCCATAGCTGCTTCCATGATCAGAGCCATATCATGGGCGGTGATATGCTGGTTCTCATCAGGAAGACCGGTAGGATTGGTAAAGACAGTATTGGTGCAGCCAAGCTCCTGTGCCCGGGTATTCATTGTCTGTACAAAAGCATCCACAGAACCTCCCACATGTTCAGCTACCTGCAGTGCGATATCATTGGCAGAGGCAACCATAATGGCATATAAACATTGTTCCATGGTGAAAACCTCATCTAACTGTGAGGAAATATTGGCTCCTCCGTCAGTAACACCGGAAACACCGGTTGCAGTCATGGTTACCTGTTCATCCAGACTGCTGTTCTCAAGAGCAACCAGGCAGGTCATGATCTTGACTGCGCTTGCAGGGTAAAGGGGCTGATCTGCATTTTTGGAATACAGGACTGTGTTAGTGGAAGTTTCCATCACAATTGCTGCGGCAGACGAAATATCGGAAGCCTGGGGCCATCCGTCGATACCGTTGGTGACTACGACAGACGGATCTGCTGTCTGTGCGGCGGCGTCTGTATTCTGGGCTGTTTCTTCAGCAGCAGATACCGGAAACTGTGAAAACATGGTGACAGCACCAAGTCCCAGAGCCAGCAGGGCTGCAGTGATTCTTTTTTTCTTTATCATCATGGTATATAATACTCCTGTGTATAAAAATATTGAAAAGTTACTGTTCATTGTAAGTGAACAGTAACCATAAAAACAATAACAGTATAACACATTTCTCTCCTTTCTTGCAAAAAATATCATACAATGTTAAAATAAAAAATCATAGTAAAAATCGAGGTTATCATATGAGTAAAAAACCATCTGCAGGAGGAAAAATCCAGTGGACGAAAATGTTCAGGAAGCTTTCCCCCTATACGATCCGGAAAGGGTTCCGCTACATGAAGCATTATGGACCAAAGGAATTCTGGATCAGGCTGCATGAACGTTTTGAACCGGAAGAAGTACCATATGGTCCATGGTACCGGGCTTACATTCCGACGGAGGAAACACTGGAAACACAGAGGAAACAGAAATTTGATTATTCACCGCTGATCAGCATTGCAGTTCCGGCTTATCAGACACCTGTAGAATTTTTGAGACAGATGATAGAATCACTGATCGTTCAGACTTATTCAAACTGGGAGCTGTGTATCGTAAATGCAAGTCCGGACAATGAGGAGATGCAGAAAGTACTGGCAGAATATTCAGCCGGAGATTCCCGGGTGAGATTCTGCAATCTCAAAGAGAACCTTGGCATTGCAGAGAACACAAACCGCGCGTTTGCAATGGCAAAAGGTGAATTTGTGGGGCTTCTTGACCATGATGACCTGCTGGCACCTAATGCATTATATGAGATCGTGAAAATACTGCAGGATCATCCGCAAGCAGATGCGCTTTATACAGACGAGGATAAGGTTACAACAGAACTGGACGAGCATTTTCAGCCACATCTGAAACCGGATTTTAATCTGGATCTCCTGCGTTCCAATAATTATATCTGCCACTTTTTTGTAGTGCGAAAGAGTATTGTAGAAAAGGCCGGAGGTTTCCGAAAAGAATTCGACGGAGCTCAGGATTACGATTTTATCTTTCGCTGTACGGAGAATGCCGGAGAGGTTTTACATGTTCCGGAAATCCTGTATCACTGGAGAACACACAAAGCCTCCACTGCAGATAATCCTGCCAGTAAAATGTACGCATTTGAAGCCGGCAAGAGAGCAATAGAAGCTCATCTTGAGAGAACAGGTACAAAAGGCGAGGTAAGCCATACACAGGATCTGGGCTTTTACCGGGTGAAATATCCGGTGCAGAGAAAACCTCTGGTGTCTGTTATCATACCAAACAAAGACGAGAAAGAGACTCTTCAGACCTGTCTGGAAATGCTGGAGAAGAATACCGGTTATCAGAATTTTGAAATCATAATCGTGGAGAATAACAGTACTACTGATGAGATTTTCCGATATTATAAAGAGCTTTCCAGAAACCGGAAGATCCATCTTTTGAGATGGGGAAAAGAATTTAATTATTCTGCCATCAATAACTTTGCTGCGGCGCATGCAAAGGGAGAATATCTGCTTTTCCTGAATAATGATGTAAAATCCATCAATCCGGACTGGCTGGAAGAAATGCTTGGAGTGTGTCAGCGTCCGGAAGTGGGCGGTGTCGGAGCAAAGCTCATTTATCCGGATAATACGATCCAGCATGCAGGATGTGTGATCGGAATGGGCGGTATTGCGGGGCATATGTTCGTAGATATGCCTGCGGACCGTACTGGCTATCTGCATAAGGCATCCCTTCTTCAGGATATGAGTGCAGTGACTGCCGCCTGTCTGTTGATGAAGAAAGAGGTTTTTGAGCAGGCAGGAGGATTTACAGAAGAACTGGCTGTGGCATTTAATGATGTGGATCTTTGCCTGAAAGTAAGAAAAAACGGCTATCTGATCGTATATGATCCCTATGCGAAGCTTTATCATATGGAATCAAAGACCAGAGGAGCTGAGGACAGCAAGGAGAAAGTGCGCCGTTTTCAGACGGAGATTGAATATATGCGATGTCACTGGATAGACATTCTCAAAAACGGAGATCCCTGTTATAACAAAAACCTGTCTCTTACCAAATGGAATTATTCTCTGAAGCCAATCCTGGGAATGGAGACAGAAGCAGGACAGAAAAAAGAGAAGACAGGGAGGAAATCATGCAGGAAGTATCAGTGATCATTCCGAATTTTAATGGGATGGCTTATCTGGATGGCGTACTTGCAGGTCTGGAGTGTCAGACTGTAAGCAATTTTGATGTAATTCTTGTGGATAATGGATCAAATGACGGAAGCTGTGCTTTTGTTGCTGCAAGGTATCCATGGGTCCATCTGATCGAACTGCCGGAGAATTTCGGATTCTGTAAAGCGGTCAATGAAGGGATCAGAGCATCACGCTCACCTTATGTACTGCTTTTAAACAATGATATTGAAGTAACGGAGAATTTTATAGAAGAAATGCTGTCAGCCATCAAAAGGCATCCCAAAGCTTTCTCCTGTGCTGCCAGAATGATTCAGTTTCATGACAGGGACAGGCTGGATGATGCAGGAAACTATTACTGCGCTCTTGGATGGGCTTATGCGAGAGGTAAAGGGAAAGATATCCATACCTATGAAAAGGAAGAGAAGATTTTTGCTTCCTGCGCAGGAGCTGCTATTTACAGAAAGAAGATCTTTGATGAACTGGGATATTTTGACGAAGAACATTTTGCATATCTGGAGGACATGGACGTGGGATACCGGGCCAGGATCTACGGATATGAAAACTGGTATGCACCTGATGCCATGGTATACCATGTGGGAAGCGGTACCAGCGGATCCAGATATAATCAGTTCAAGATCCGGTATTCTTCCAGAAATAATATTTATCTGATATACAAAAATATGCCGGTGTTACAGATTATTATCAATCTTCCGTTTCTTGTCGCAGGATTTGGAATCAAAATTCTGTTTTTTACGCTGAAAGGATTCGGAAGAGAGTATATTGCGGGAATTAAGAATGGATTCCAGATCAGTAAAAAAAATCATAAAATACCTTTTAAATTTCAAAATCTGTCAAACTATTTTAGGATTCAAGTTGAATTGTGGGTGAATATCTTCAGGCGTTTGTGCGGATGATAAGAAAGAAAGATAAATTTTTATTGCTTTTATAAAACAACTATTATAATATAGAAACGATAAAAAAATGAGGTGACAAAAGATTGCTAAAGGACAATGAAAAGAATTTCAGTCGTCTCCATATGATCATTGATGCAATTGTACTGGTACTGTCATATTTTCTGGCATGGCTGATCCGTTTTGTTGGTCCTATGGCAGCAACAGCAGTCAGAACCAGAAGCTTTCAGCAGTATATGCTGATGCTGGTTTTTATTGTACCGGTTTATCTGTTGTTGTATCAGGCTTTCACATTGTATACTCCCATGCGGATGCAGGGGCGTCGGCTTGTATTGGCTAATATTGTAAAGGCCAACTCGCTTGGGCTCCTTATTCTGATGTTTACATTTTACATGATAGATGAGAGCGATTTTTCCCGTTCTACTTATATTATGTTTTATGTAATCAATATTGTGCTTCAGTGGTGTGCCCGAATGTTGATTTTCGCTCTTCTGAGAAATATGAGAGAGAAGGGACTGAATCAGAAACAGATGATCTGTGTGGGATACAGCCGCGCAGCAGAGGAATATATTGACAGAGTTCTTGCCAATCCTCAGTGGGGATATGTGATCCGCGGAATACTGGATGACAATGTTCCGGCAGGAACAGAGTACAAGGGAATCAAAGTTCTTGGAAGGATTGCCAATCTGAATATAATACTTCCGGAGAACCGGCTGGATGAAATAGCGATCACTCTGGGCTTAAGTGAATATTACCGCCTGGAAGAGATTGTAGCACTGTGTGAAAAATCCGGAGTACACACCAAGTTTATCCCGGATTATAATAAGATCATTCCGACAAAACCATATACAGAAGACATACTGGGACTTCCGGTTATCAATATCCGTTATGTACCGTTGAACAATACATTCAATGCACTGGTCAAGCGGGCGATGGACATTGCAGGATCTATTGTTGGAATCATAGTAACCTCACCGCTGATGCTGTTAATGTGTGTTATCATTAAGCTGACATCACCGGGACCACTGATCTATAAACAGGAGAGGGTTGGACTTCATAACCAGACTTTTCGGATGTACAAGTTCCGTTCCATGGAAGTACAGCCGGAATCGGAAGAGAAGAAGGCATGGACAGTAAAGAATGACCCAAGAGTAACACCCATCGGAAAGTTTATGCGTCACACCAGTATTGATGAACTGCCACAGCTTTTCAACATACTGAAGGGTAACATGAGTCTTGTGGGACCACGACCGGAGCGGCCGTTTTTTGTAGAGAAATTCAGAGAAGAAATCCCGAGATATATGGTGAAACATCAGGTTCGCCCGGGACTTACCGGCTGGGCTCAGGTGAATGGTTACCGCGGAGACACATCCATAAGAAAAAGAATCGAATATGACCTTTATTACATTGAAAACTGGAGCATAGGGCTGGATATCAAGATTATATTCCTTACATTTTTCAAGGGATTTATAAACAAAAATGCATATTAAGATAAGGGGAAAAAGGCATGGCTAAACCAGGAAAAAAGAAAAAAGTACTGTTTGTGCTTGAAATCATTGTACTGCTGCTGTTTATTGGCGGGCTGTATGTGTATGGACAGATTTCTTCCAGGCTGGATAAGATTGAGCAGCCGGAACTGAAAAAGGAAAAAATAGTCGTAAACCAGGAAGCACCAAAGATGACAGGCTACAAGACCTATGTGCTGTTTGGTATTGATACCAGAGGGGAAGGCTCCCAGTATTCTGCACAGAACAGTGATACCATGATCATTGTGAGTGTAAACAACGATACAAAAGAAGTGCGTATGGTTTCCGTATACAGAGATACACTTCTCAATGTTGGAGATGATACCTATACGAAGGCAAATGCAGCCTATGCGCTGGGTGGTCCGGAACAGGCGATCACTATGTTAAATACAAACCTGGATCTGGATATTTCCGATTATGCGACGGCCGATTTTTCTGCACTTGTAGAAGTGGTAGATGATCTTGGCGGTCTTGATATTCCGTTATCTTATGCGGAAATTGAACATATGAATAACTATTGCGTGGAAACATCCAAGCTGACAGGGAAAGATTACACTCCAATCGAGAAACCGGAGCCAAAGCCGGAAGATGAGGAAGCCATTGTAGGAACTTATCATCTGAACGGTGTACAGGCGACATCCTATTGCCGTATCCGTTATACTGCAAGTCTTGATATGGGACGTACAGAGCGTCAGAGACGAGTACTTGGAATGCTCTTTGACAAGGCGAAGATAGCGGGTCTTTCTTCTATTTTTAAGATTATGGATGATGTATTCCCGATGGTTACAACATCTCTTTCAAAACAGGATATTCTGGGACTTATTCCGACTCTGATCGGATATAAATTTACAGACAGCACGGGATTCCCGCAGAAGTTTAAATTCTCCAATATCAAGGGAAGTATTATTGTTCCTACTGATCTTGAGAACAATGTAGTTGAACTTCACAAGTTCCTGTATGATGATCAGGATTATACTCCGTCTTCTGAGGTAGTGGCCCGCAGTAATAAGATACTTGAGATCGTCGGCGGAGAAAGTAAGCTGGATGATGCAGCCAAGACTACGACACAGGACACTGATACCACAAATGCAAATGACACTTTTGTATGGTCCGGCGATAATACCTCCGGCAGTACGGATAACAGCGGCGATTATGATTATGACAATGATTATGATAACGGTGGTTATGATGGCGGTTATGATAATGGCGGCGGTGGCGATTATGATAACAGTGGTGATGACGGCAGTTATGATAATGGCGGCGATGACACCGGCAGTGACACTGGTGGTGGAGACTACGACGGCGGCGATGACACCGGTGGAGATGAGACCGGCGGCGACGATGGATTCAGCGATGATTCAGCAGCAGATTCCGGAGCAAGTTCTGAAGAACAGTAACAGGGAACTGCTATAAAAATATAAATAATAGAAAAGAGGACCATCTGTTGGAAAGGATGGTCCTCTTTTCAGATAAGGAGTGTTGAGGATGACGCATAAGGAAAAATATAATGACACTGCGACAGTTGATGTAATCATTCCTGCCTATCGTCCCGGCAGAGAATTTGGAGAACTGCTGCACAGGCTGGAAGAACAGGAATACCGTCCCCGCAGGATTCTGGTTATGAATACGGGAGAGCAGTACTGGAACAGAGAATGGGAGAAATGTCCGATCCTTGAGGTTCATCACCTGGAACAGAAGGATTTTGATCATGGCGGAACCAGAAGAAGGGCAGCAGAACTTTCGAATGCAGATATTATGATCTTTATGACACAGGATGCTCTCCCTGCTGACAGAAAAGTAATTGGAAATCTTGTCTGTGCTGTCAGTGAAAATCCGGGTGCAGGAGCAGCCTATGCAAGACAATTACCCAGGGCAGACTGTCGCTTTCTGGAACGTTATACCCGTTCTTTTAATTATCCGGAGCAGTCCTCGGTAAAGTCGCTGGCTGATATTGATAAGTACGGGATCAAGACCTATTTCTGTTCTAATGTGTGTGCGGCCTATGATAAAGGGATTTATCAGAAAACAGGCGGTTTTACAGAGCGGGCGATTTTCAATGAAGATATGATCTGTGCCGGAACAATGATTCAGAAAGGCTATTCAGTTGTCTATGCGGCAGATGCGAGAGTATATCATTCCCATAATTATTCCGGAAAACAGCAGTTTCACAGAAACTTCGATCTGGGAGTATCCCAGGCAGAGCATCCGGAAATTTTTGAAGGAGTACCTTCTGAGGGAGAGGGAATCCGTCTGGTAAAAAGAAGCCTGGGCTATCTGATAAGGACGGGACACTTCTGGCTGATTCCTCAGCTGATCTGGCAGAGCGGAATGAAATATGCAGGATATTTCCTGGGGAAAAGATACAGAAAACTTCCCCGGAAAGTTGTTCTTGCATGTACCATGAGTCCATATTACTGGAACAGAAAATAAAGGTAAGAGGATAACCTTAAGACACGCCAATTTACGATAATTGTCACATTTTGAACACAATTAATTGATATACTGATTCCAGAGTTCAGGAGAAGAATTGCTGTAACTGTGCAGAAATAAAACAGTTACAGATCATTGTTTATTTCGGGGAGTGTTCCGATAAACAGTAATACAGGAACAGAAGGGAGCAGATTACATGAATGATGAAAGAAACCTGGGTGAAAAAACAGATGATTCCGGTCAGCAGCCCAGATATGAACATTATCAGTTCCATGAAGAACAGGGAACTGTTTTGAAACCATCCGGTCCCTCTGGACACAGAAGAAATCAGAATTCTTTTCAGAAAAAAGCAGGGGCGACAATCGCATTGGCTGTGATCTTTGGCCTGGTGGCGGCAGTTGTATTTCAGGCGGCAAATTTTGCAGCAGACAGATTCCTGAATACAGGTAAGTCTTCGGTGCAGATTAAAACTACAGACAGTGTGGATCTTCAGGAAACGGCATCAGATGACAGCACTGCCGATAAGGTGCTGTCTGACTCTGAGAATGGAACAGTAGCAGCAGTGGCTCAGGCTTCCATGCCTTCTGTAGTTGCGATCACTACGGTCAGTGTTCAGGAAATACCAAGCTTTTTCGGATATAGTTCCCGCCAATATAAGAGTGCGTCAACAGGTTCAGGAATTATCGTTGGAGATAATGATGATGAGCTTCTGATCGCAACGAATAATCACGTGGTGGATGGAGCTACAACTCTGAGTGTCTGCTTTATCGGGGATGATGTGGCAAATGCAGAGACAGAGACTGTGAATGCGGGAGATAATGGAGATCTGAATGTAGAGGATGCGGTCAGTGCCAAGATTAAGGGTACAGATGCTGATAATGATCTGGCAGTAGTTGCGGTGAAGAAATCGGATATCCCTGAGGACACTTTAAATCAGATTAAGATTGCTCAGATAGGAAGTTCGGATGATCTGGCAGTAGGGCAGCAGGTGGTTGCAATCGGTAATGCGCTTGGATATGGTCAGTCTGTAACATCAGGCTGGATAAGTGCATTGAACCGGACGATTTCTACAGATGACGGAACGAACAGTACAGGGCTGATCCAGACGGATGCGGCGATCAATCCGGGTAACAGTGGTGGTGCACTTTTGAATATGAAAGGCGAGCTGATCGGCATCAATTCTGCAAAATACGCAGACAGTGCTGTAGAAGGTATGGGATATGCCATTCCTATTTCCAAGGCAAAGCCTATTCTGGAAGAACTGATGAATCGTGAGACCAGGGAGAAAGTAGACAGCAGCAAAAAAGGATATCTGGGAGTAAGTCTTGCAAATCTGACCACAGAGGCAATTGAGATGTATAATATGCCCACAGGTGCTTTTGTAAGAAGTGTGGAGGATGATTCTCCGGCACAGGAGGCAGGTATCTGTAAAGGCGACATCATCGTAAAATTCGACGGACAGAAAGTCAGTGATGGTGATGATCTGCTGGATAAACTGCAGTATTATAAATCGGGAGAGAAGATTGAGGCAGTTATTGCAAGAGCCACTAATGGGGAATATGAAGAAAATACTATAGAGCTGACTCTCGGCACCAGACCGGACAATGAATAAAACAAAAGACATCGCCCATGCGGCGGTGTCTTTTATAATATTATCAGTGAACAGTAACCCAGGCAGGATTCTTTTTGTGTTTATAAAACTTTCATTTTGTTATAAGGGAATTGTATGATATAATTCAGTTAAATAAGCGTAATGATCCAGCAGCCTGCTATCCTGCAGGAGCACTGTACTGTTACGAATAAGAGGATATAGAAAGGAGTCATTATGAGCGAGAACTATAATGATGATGAAATAATAGACAGCAGCGAAGATACAGAGAAAAAGAGAAACAAATCCGAAAAATTCTGTTTTCTCTGCCGCAGACCTGAGAGCAAGGCCGGTCCGATGATCGAACTTCCCAATAACATACATGTCTGCACGGATTGTATGCAGAAGAGCTTTAATTCTATGAATCAGCAGTTTAATGAGGGTAAGTTCAATTATTCTGACCTGTTGAATATGCCGAATGTGAGCATGATCGATCTGGGCAGCTTCCAGAATCCGGTGCAGCAGCCAAAGAAAGAAAAAAAGAAAAAGAAACAGGAAAAACCGGTTCTGGATCTGAAAAATATTCCTGCTCCCCATAAGATCAAAGAAACCCTTGACCAGTATGTGATCGGTCAGGAGAAAGCCAAGAAAGTAATGTCTGTAGCGGTTTACAATCACTATAAACGTGTGGCAACAGATACAATGGATGAGATTGAAATTGAGAAATCTAATATGCTGATGATCGGACCAACCGGATGCGGTAAAACCTATCTGGTTAAAACCCTGGCGAAACTTCTGGATGTGCCGCTTGCAATTGCAGATGCCACTTCTCTTACAGAAGCCGGTTATATTGGCGATGATATAGAGAGCGTTGTTTCCAAACTTCTGGCGGCGGCAGATAATGATGTGGAGCGTGCCGAGCATGGTATTATTTTCATTGATGAGATTGATAAGATTGCCAAGAAGAAGAACACCAACCAGAGAGATGTCAGTGGTGAGGCAGTGCAGCAGGGAATGCTGAAGCTTCTTGAGGGAAGTGAGGTGGAAGTTCCTGTAGGTGCAAACAGCAAAAACGCAATGGTACCGCTTGTAACTGTTAATACACGTAATATTCTGTTTATCTGTGGCGGTGCTTTTCCTGATCTGGAGAATATCATTAAAGAAAGGCTGAACAAGCAGGCATCTATCGGTTTTTATGCAGACCTGAAGGATAAATATGATAATGATCCTCATCTGCTTCAGAAAGTAACAGTGGAGGATATCCGCAGTTTTGGAATGATTCCGGAATTTATCGGACGACTTCCGATCATCTTTACTCTGGACGGATTGAATGAGGATATGCTTGTGAAGATCCTGCAGGAGCCGAAGAATGCGATTCTTAAACAGTATCAGAAACTTCTTGCACTGGATGAAGTGAAACTGGAATTTGAAGACGGGGCGCTTCATGCAATTGCTGCGAAAGCACTGGAGAGAGATACAGGTGCCAGGGCACTTCGCGCGATACTGGAAGAGTATATGCTGGATATCATGTATGAGATTCCGAAAGATGACAGCATAGGAGAGGTTGTGATCACAAGAGAATACATAGAAGGAAACGGTGGTCCGAAGATCCTTCTTCGCGGACAGGAGCCGATCCTGCTGGAGGGTAGTCATTAATTAAAATAGTTTTGTTCTTGCATTATGAGGACAATAATGGAAGGGAGTAAATATTATGGGAACAGATTTTTTTGATGGATTAGTTAAGACATTTTCAAAAACAACGAAGGAACTGGGAAAGACAACAAGAGAATTAGGTGCCCGCGCAGAGCAGACGATCGAGGCACAGAAGATAAGAAGTAAAATCACAGGAGAAGAGCGCATTATTGAGAAAATCAAAGTTGATATCGGTGATATTGTTTACAGACGACATTCTCAGGGTGATGGAATTGATAGTGAGTTAAGTGCTTTATGTCAGGAGATTGATCAGCATTATCTGAAAATCAGGGAGTATAAGGATAATGCTGCGAACCTGAAAGGAGAGAAAATCTGCCCGTCCTGCGAGCGGGAGGTAGATATTAATGTAAGTTTCTGTCCGTATTGCGGAACGTCATGCCCGACTCCGGAACCGGCGAAGAATGTGGAAAATGACACTGTATCTTCAGATGAAGATGAAGATGGGAGTAATGAGCCGGAAGAAACACCGGCAGAAGAATTACAGCCGGAAGAACCAGAGACAGAGAAAACAGCAGAAACAGAACCAGCACAGGAACAGCCGGTGGAAGAAACACCAGTGGAAAAAGAAACAATGGAAGAGAAGTAAGTAACTGCAGGGTAAATTATTTTTACAGATTTACCAGATAATTACAGTATAATTAAAAATATGTTGCAAATTGATATGGAATATGATAATTTTATATCGTATCAAAAGGTATGAAAATTACGAACAGGAGAGGGAAAGATGAAAAACAGAAAATTAAATCAGTTATTAGTCGCAGGAATGATCAGTGCAGCTATGATGACTTCTGGTATCAGCGTTCAGGCTGCTGATTTTAGTGATGATACATCAACAGTAGAAGAACAGTCTGTTGGCTCAGCAGAAGAGGAAGCTCCGGAGGTAGAGGACGGATCTGAATTTCAGTCCGATGCTGCTGAAGCATCATCAGCAGTAGCAGTCAGTTCAGCGAACTTCCCGGATGCAAAGTTCCGCCAGTATGTTTTAGACAATATTGATACAGACAAGGATAAGAAACTTTCAGCGGCAGAGATCAAAGCAGCCAAGACGATTGATGTTTCAGGACTTGGAATTTCCAACCTGAAAGGTATTGAACGTTTTACCTATGCGACAGATCTGTTTGCGGCAAATAACAAACTTACTTCTGTAAATATTACAAAGAATACAAAAGTTGCATATCTGAATCTGAGTAATAACAGTCTTGCAGGAACTCTGGATCTCAGCAAATGCACAAATCTTCGTGTAGTGAAGTATGGAAGCAATAAACTGACAAAGGTAGTAATGCCTTCCAAGAAATATCTGAAGAATCTGGATTTCGTAGATGCAAGCTCCAATAAATTTACCACACAGGCAAATGCAGGACTGAACATCGGAGATACTGATTATGTAAAGAGTCTTTCAGAAGTCAATGCCTCCAATAATGCCATCACTTCATTTAACTGTGCCGGATTTCAGGGAATCCTTGATCTTAGAAACAATAAGATCACAAATCTGAAACTGGAAAACAGCAAGGAAGGATCTCAGGTAGTTTCCTTATACCTTGACGGAAACTCACTGAGTAAGACACCTTCTATTGACTTTACACCGGAATGGATTGCCGTACCTCAGCAGTTCAGCTGTGATGCAAAGGTTTCATCCAAGGTCAAAATGCTGAAGGCAACTGCATCCATCACATCTGCAACATGGGATCAGATCGTGGTAAACGTTGGTTCCAGTACAGATGATGCTTCTTACAAACTGGAGAAGAAAACAGGCAACGGTGCATATGAAACTGTTAAAACATGGGATAATGGTGATCTGGCTGACGCAGAGTTCGGAGAAGATTACACAGATAATGTGATTTCTACAGGAACAGTCTACACATACAGAGTTACAGCAACTGTACAGGTAAAAGATGCCAATAAGAACCTCAGATCCTGGTCAAATTCCGCAGAAGTGAAAGCTACAGCAACAGGTACAAAGCCGGCAATCTCTGTGAAGTCCACCAAAAAAGGTGTGGCAACCGTAAGCTGGAAGGCTGTTGCAGGTGCAGACGGATATGATGTTTACTGTGGATCATCCAAGAAATCCCAGAAGGGTACGGTTGTAAAAGGAACTACAAAGCTGACCGCAAATAAGACAAAACTGACAAGTGGTAAAACTTATTATTTCAGAGCACGCGCATATAAGATGGTAGGATCTGCAAAGGTATATACAGGTTACAGCGCAGTGAAGAGCGTGAAAGTCAAATAATACAAAAATAATTGAGAACAGTATAAAATCAAGCCGGCGATGTGAGAGCAGATATCTTTTACAGAGCCGGCTCTTTGATTATGGCAATTCCGTAAAATACTGTGGACAGTCCGGTATTGCTATAGATGAATTGTTATAGATGGGAGGAATGTCATGTGAAATATATCAGAAAGAGTTTCTTTTTATTTTGGTTGATAGCGGTAATGCTGTTTGGAACAGTATCGGCATCCGCAGCATCTGCAAAACCGGAAACACCGGTATTGTCCGGAACAGCAGCCGGAAACAGAGTGACTCTGAACTGGAATAAAGTAAAGAAGGCCTCCGGCTATCAGATTTTTCTGTATTATAAAGCCTACGGAAAATACAAATGCGTGGAAAGGATCAAGAACAGGAACATTACCAGTTTTACACTGACAGGTTCTGAAGATAAGCTCTACACTTATAAGATACGTTCTTATCTGAAACAGGGAAACAAAACTCTGTACAGCCCATCATCGAAAGCACTGGAGATAAAAACAGCTCCCGGAAAACCTGTGATCACCCGGATAAGAGTGAGAGAAGAAAGCGGAACCCTGATCAAATGGAAAAAAATCAAAACTGCAGAAGGATATCAGATATTCCGGTCAGAATCCGAGGACAGAGGATATAAAAGAATCAATATAGTTTCCGGCAATACAACATTCAGTTATGCAGATACAGGTGCTGTTTCAGGAAAGACTTATTATTACAGAATACGGGCATATGTACGAAATCAGGGAAATGTTGTATATTCTGAACTGAGTGATCCGGCAGAGGCGGTAATGCGAAAGACTATTATGATCGGAGATTCCAGAACAGATATGATGAAAGATGTTGTGGAGAACGATAACATCACATGGATATGTGAGGTTGGAATGGGGTATAAATGGCTTAGAGATACTGCCCTGAAGACCTTGCAGGAGCAGATGAAAGGAAATGAAGATATTTTTGTCTGGCTTGGTGTTAATGATGTATACAATATTTCAAATTATATCAGTCTGCTGAATGAGGAGATTCCAAAATGGAAAGCGCAGGGAGCGGATGCCTATATTGTGGCAGTGGGACAGGTAACCAAAGATCCTTATGTAACAAATGAGGAAATCGAAGATTTCAATGCCAGAATGAAAAAAGAAGTTGCCGGTGCGAAATATGCAGATCTTTATTCTTATCTGAAAAAGCAGGGATATAAGACAACAGACGGAACTCATTACGATAATGAAACCACATGGAAGATTTACCGTTATCTGATGTCTTTTGTGTCATAAGAACAGAAAAAAAGGAAACTGTATCAGTTTCCTTTTTTGAGTAAAAAAATAATGCAGAAGATGGGACTTGAACCCACACGATATTGCTACCACAGGCACCTGAAGCCTGCGCGTCTGCCAATTCCGCCACTTCTGCATTTCTTATTTATCAATCGCTCTCTCGCGACTGCTCATTTATAATAACCGATGTATGGATAAAAGTCAATAGCTTTTTTGAAATTTTTTTAATTTTTTTTACAGTATCATCAAAACGCACAATTTGTTACGTAGAAGTGTAAGCTTCTTCTGATAAACTGCGGAGCAGTTATCCGGTGTAGAGTTGCACAGAGAAGAGGATGATTTAAATTTTATAGAGGTATTTGGATGTGAGAAAGCAGTGAATGCATGTGATTGGATCTGCCTGAAATTACAAAAAAGTTTTTAATATCAACTTAATTATTTTTAGTACCTTATAAGGTTGAAAAAAGCACTTTGCTGTGATACAATCTTGAAGATTTAGGAAAAAATAAGTGATAGACACAATATAAAGATAAGAAAGGGAGATTGTATGAAAGCATTTCTGATATTAGAAGATGGCCATGTGTTCAAAGGTACAAGCATTGGTTCAACGAGAGACGTTATCAGCGAAATCGTCTTTAATACTTCCATGACCGGTTATCTGGAAGTAATGACCGACCCTTCCTATGCAGGACAGGCAGTATGTATGACTTATCCCCTCATTGGGAATTACGGAATTTGTTATGATGACCAGGAGTCATCAAAGCCATGGGTGGACGGCTTTATTGTCCGCGAATTATCCCGTGTCCCAAGTAATTTCAGAAGCGTGGACACGATTCAGCATTTCTTAACAAAGCATGATATTCCAGGTATTGCCGGAATTGATACCAGAGCCTTAACGAAGATCCTTCGTGAGAAAGGTACCATGAACGGTATGATCACCGTCAATGAAAATTATGATTTAGATACAATTATCCCCCAGTTAAAAGCATATACAACAGGTAAGGTAGTAGAGAAGGTAACATGCCGCGAGAAAGAGATTTTAAAAGGCGACGGTCCGAAAGTAGCACTTCTTGACCTGGGAGCAAAGAGAAACATTGCACGTTCCCTGAATGAAAGAGGATGTGAGGTTACAATTTATCCGGCACTGACACCTGCGGAAGAGATTCTGGAGGCAAATCCGGATGGCATTATGTTAAGTAACGGCCCTGGAGATCCAAAGGAATGTACTTCTATTATAAAGGAAATAAAAAAATTATATGATTCTGAAGTTCCGATCTTTGCAATCTGTCTTGGACATCAGCTTATGGCTCTTGCAACAGGTGGAGATACTCATAAGATGAAATACGGACACAGAGGCGGAAATCATCCGGTCAAAGACCTTGCAACAGGACGTGTTTACATTTCTTCCCAGAACCATGGTTATGTAGTAGATGCTGAGGGACTTGAAGAGAAAAACATTGCAAAACCTGCATTCGTTAACGTCAATGACGGCACAAACGAAGGTATGGCATACGAAGGAAAGAATATCTTTACTGTACAGTTCCATCCTGAAGCATGCCCGGGACCGCAGGATTCCAGTTACCTGTTTGACAGATTTATGGATATGATGGGAGGAAATAAATAATGCCAAGAAATAAAGACATTAAAAAAGTACTTGTAATTGGTTCCGGCCCGATTATCATCGGCCAGGCAGCAGAGTTTGACTATGCAGGAACACAGGCATGCCGTTCCCTGAAAGAAGAAGGCATTGAGGTTGTTCTTCTTAACTCCAACCCTGCAACCATCATGACAGATAAAGATATCGCTGACAGAGTTTATATCGAGCCTCTGACAGTAGAAGTAGTAGAACAGCTTATCCTGAAAGAGAAACCGGACAGCGTCCTTCCTACACTGGGCGGCCAGGCGGGATTAAACCTTGCCATGGAGCTGGATGAGAAAGGTTTCCTCAAAGAACACAATATAAGACTGATCGGTACAACTGCCCAGACAATCAAGAAAGCGGAGGACCGTCAGGAATTTAAAGATACCATGGAGAAGATCGGTGAGCCGATCGCAGCATCCAAGGTTGTTACAACAGTAGAAGATGGTCTTGCATTTACAAACATCATTGGTTATCCGGTAGTTCTCCGTCCTGCTTACACACTCGGTGGAAGCGGCGGCGGTATCGCTCATAATGAATATGAACTTCGTGAAATCCTGGAGAATGGTCTTCGTCTTTCACGTGTAGGTGAAGTTCTGGTAGAGCGCTGCATCGCAGGATGGAAAGAGATTGAATATGAAGTAATGCGTGACAGTGCAGGAAACTGCATCACAGTCTGCAACATGGAGAACATTGATCCGGTTGGTGTCCACACAGGTGACTCTATCGTAGTTGCTCCATCTCAGACACTGGGAGATAAAGAATATCAGATGCTCCGTACTTCAGCCCTGAACATCATCACAGAACTTGGAATCACAGGTGGATGTAACGTTCAGTACGCTCTGAAACCGGACAGCTTTGAATACTGTGTAATCGAGGTAAACCCGCGTGTAAGCCGTTCCTCTGCACTTGCAAGTAAGGCAACAGGTTACCCGATCGCAAAGGTTGCAGCAAAGATTGCCCTGGGTTACACACTGGATGAGATTCCGAATGCGATCACAGGAAAAACATATGCAAGTTTCGAGCCAATGCTTGACTACTGCGTAGTTAAGATTCCGAGACTTCCATTTGATAAATTTATTACTGCAAAGAGAACCCTTACTACTCAGATGAAGGCAACAGGTGAGGTTATGAGTATCTGCCATAACTTCGAAGGTGCCCTGATGAAAGCCATCCGTTCTCTTGAACAGCACGTAGACAGCCTGATGTCCTATGATTTCACACAGCTTACAGACGAGGAACTCCTTGCAGAGCTGGAAATCGTAGATGACCGCAGAATCTGGAAGATTGCAGAAGCAATCCGTCGTGGTATGCCACAGTCCATGCTTCACGACATCACAAAGATTGATATCTGGTTCATCGATAAGATTGCAATCCTTGTAGGCATGGAAAATGCTCTTAAGACCAGAAAGCTCACAAAAGAGCTTCTCCTTGAAGCAAAACGCATGGAATTCCCGGACTACATCGTTGCACGTCTAACAGGCAAGACAGAAGAAGAGATTAAAGCTCTTCGTGAAGAATATCAGATTAAAGCGGCATATAAGATGGTTGATACCTGTGCTGCAGAGTTTGCGGCAGCAACACCATATTACTATTCTGTATACGGCGATGAAGGCACAGAGAATGAAGCAGTAGCAACACCGGATAAAAAGAAAATCCTGGTACTTGGTTCCGGTCCGATCCGTATCGGCCAGGGTATTGAGTTCGACTTCTGTTCCGTACACTGTACATGGGCATTTGCAAAAGAAGGCTATGAAACCATCATCATCAACAACAACCCGGAAACAGTTAGTACAGACTTTGATATTGCAGATAAACTGTATTTCGAGCCTTTGACACCGGAAGATGTTGAGAATGTAGTAAATATCGAGAAACCGGACGGAGCAGTTGTACAGTTCGGTGGTCAGACAGCTATCAAATTAACAGAAGCACTGACAAAGATGGGCGTTAAGATTCTCGGAACATCTGCGGAGAACGTAGATGCAGCAGAGGACCGTGAGCTCTTTGATGAGATTCTTGAAAAATGCGAGATCCCGAGACCAAAGGGACAGACAGTATTTACTGCTGAGGAAGCTAAGAAAGCAGCAAATGAGCTGGGTTATCCTGTTCTGGTTCGTCCTTCCTATGTACTTGGTGGTCAGGGCATGAGAATCGCTGTAAGCGATGAGGACGTAGAAGAGTATATCGGTGTGATCAACCAGATCGCACAGGAGCACCCGATCCTTGTTGATAAATACCTGATGGGTAAGGAAATCGAAGTAGATGCTGTATGCGATGGCGAGGATATCCTGATTCCTGGTATTATGGAACATATCGAGCGTGCCGGAATCCACTCCGGTGACAGTATTTCCGTATACCCGGCTAAGACCATCAGCGAGAAAGCAAAAGAGACAATTGCAGAATACACCAGACGTCTTGCAAGAGCACTGCATGTTATCGGTATGATCAACATCCAGTTCATTGTTCTTGGAGATGATGTATATGTGATCGAGGTTAATCCTCGTTCCAGCCGTACTGTACCGTACATCAGCAAGGTAACAGGAATTCCGATCGTTCCTCTTGCAACGAAGGTAATCCTTGGATACAAGCTGAAAGACATGGGCTATGAACCGGGACTTCAGCCGGAAGCAAAACACTATGCGATCAAGATGCCTGTCTTCTCATTTGAGAAGATCCGCGGTGCTGATATCAGTCTTGGACCGGAAATGAAGTCAACAGGTGAGTGCCTTGGTATTGCTGAGACATTCAATGAAGCGCTTTACAAAGCATTTATCGGAGCAGGTATCCGTCTTCCGAAACATAAAAACATGATCATCACTGTTAAAGACGAAGACAAACAGGATATCATCCCGATCGCAAGAAGATTCGAAGCACTTGGATACAGAATCTATGCTACACTGGGAACTGCAAAAGTCCTCAAAGAAAACGGAATCAAAGTTATCCGTACAAATAAGCTGGAGCAGCCTGCACCGAACCTTATGGATCTTATCCTTGGTCATAAGATCGACGTTGTCATCGATACTCCACCACAGGGTGTAGAGCATCAGAAAGATGGTTTCGTCATCAGACGTAACGCCATCGAGACAGGTGTCAATGTCCTTACTTCTCTGGATACAGCAGAAGCACTGGCAACCAGCCTTGAGAATACAGACCTGAACAATTTATCTCTTATTGATATTGCTACGATTGCAAGAAGATAAAGAACTGATAAATAATATGAAATGATGAAAAGCAGCCGTAATTTTCTCTGTCGGAGAAAAGGCGGCTGTTTTTATCTTATAGAATCAGCAGGAAAAATACAGATTACAGTTGTATCAGTGGCATGGTGTGTAATATAATCATATGAGTATTTACAGTGAGTCAGATAGATATATGTGGGTCTTTTGCATTACTTATTATCTGGCAGAAACCTGTCTGATCCGGTTGAAAATCGTTGTAAATAAGAATAACAACAAAAAAGAAAACAGGAAGGGAAAGATTATGGATTTTATTGAACTGTTAAAGGTCATTTTCCTTGGGATCGTAGAGGGAATCACAGAATGGCTCCCGATCAGCAGTACCGGACATATGATCCTGGTGGATGAGTTCCTGAAACTGAATGTGACAGAGGATTTTAAGAATCTGTTTTTCGTAGTGATTCAGCTTGGCGCGATCCTCGCGGTTGTAGTTCTCTACTGGAACAAATTGTGGCCGTTTTATATCAGACCAATTTCAAAGAAACAGCAGGCAGTGCTTAACAGGCATGGTGCAGTATCCAGAGGAATTCTTACTTTTGTGGAGAAGTTCTGTGATAAAGAGAAATGGGTACTCTGGTTTAAAATTATAGTAGCCTGTATACCGACGATTGTTATCGCGCTTCCGTTTAATGATGTCATTGAAGAGAAATTTAATAACTATGTAGTAGTTGCCATTGCACTGATTGTATATGGTATCCTCTTCATTGTCATTGAGAATTATAACAAGAGAAGAAGACCAACCTGTACAAATCTGGAAAATCTGTCATTTAAGACTGCATTCATCATCGGTCTGTTCCAGGTACTCTCCGTAGTTCCGGGTACATCCCGTTCAGGTTCCACCATTATCGGAGGTATTCTTGCAGGAACCTCCCGTACAGTAGCAGCAGAATTTACCTTTTTCCTGGGAATCCCGGTCATGTTCGGAGCCAGTCTTCTGAAAATCCTGAAATTCGGTTTTTCTTTCACAGGAACAGAGGTGATGATCCTGATCGTGGGAATGGTAGTGGCATTTGTAGTTTCCATTATCGCGATCAAATTCCTGATGGGATACATAAAGAAACATGACTTTAAGGCATTCGGATGGTACAGAATCGCACTTGGTATTCTGGTGCTTGGATACTTTATCGGAAAAACACTTCTTGGTTGTAAATAATGTATAAGAAAAGCCCTGCTGTATAAGCGGCATGTACGTCATAAGCGTATATCCCGGACAGCAGGGCTTTTTATTATGTTACAGGTTTCTTATATACAGATCATTTCGCCGGTATAAGAGGTATCATAACCTGTCAGATGATGAATCTCAGCTTTGAAATCTTCAGACTGTACAATTTCCACAAGAACAGAGAACCCCGGCTTTCTCACAGATTCCGCAGGAATTGCCAGATACATCTGCATATCAGTCACAGGGACGAAATCAAGTCCCGGAAAGTAACGTGCGATCATTTCTTCTCCAAAAGCAACATTCGCTCTGTGCTCAAAAACAGCAGATGCAGATGACATATCAGAGACAGCTTCATTTCTGTATCCGCTGATTTTTTCAGAAGAGATTCCCCGTTCTTTTAACAGACGGTCCAGATAAACCCTGCGGGCACTTCCCTTTTCACGATTCATAAAAACAACTTTCGGATCCGTCAGGTTCTCCACAGAAGAAATCTTTTCAGGATTTCCGGCCTGTACATAGAAGCCGACAGAGTATTTATATAAAGAAAGAAGTATCAGCGGGATTCCGGGAACCAGGTGACGGATATCATCTATATCCAGACTGGTAGCAGCGATATGTGCCTTTTCGAAATACAGGGAATAAAGTCCGTTATAGTCATTCATATGAGACTGCAGGACAGGAAGGCCATCAGGATGAGCGGACATTTTGCCGAGAAGAAGCTCCAGGGCGGCAGAAGTCTGGCCGCCTAAAATGATACCACTGGAATGAAGCAGATAATCTCTCTTCAGCAGAGAGCTCTCAGGTTCAAAATTAACAGAAGTGTATGGAATATCCTGCCCGCTTTCGGAATTGCCGGAACTGCTTCTGTTAAGATACTGTGTCAACTGATCTTCGCTGACCCTGAGTTGTTTTCCGATTTTGGAAGATTCCAGCTCACCGCGCTTGATAAGTTCATAGACCGTTGTCTTTTTGATCTTTAGACGGTCTGCGACCTCCTGAGCTGTGTAAAGTTTATTCATCAATACCTACCATGACATTAGTAGCCTTGATCACTGCATAAGCATCAGAACCTACTTTCAGGTTTAATTCTTCAACTGCTGCACAGGAGATGGTTGCTGTGATAATGTTTCCACCGCCGATATCAATAGAAACGATGGAGTTTACAGCTCCGTTATTGATACTTACTACTTTCCCTTTTAACTGATTGCGTGCACTTAATTTCATGATAATTACCTCACTGTTTATTATTTTTTTTCTATAGATTTATCGTTACTGTTCACACTCCACTATCCCGCGAGGTGTTTTGGCATGGATATGCCAAAATCCCGAGACATACAAGCCAAAATTCCATTGCCACAGGCAATCTGGAATGAATTTTGGCTGCGTTACTGAGAACGGAGTGAACAGTAACGATTTATCTGATACCCGATCAAAGGCCGGAAAGTTGTTTATGGCAGTAAAAATAAGGCTTTCGACCTTTTATCATTTACATGATAACATATACAAATAAAATTGACAAGAATACAAAAGTTTTGTACAATAGATACAAAAGGAAACAAAACTGAATAAAACAAAACGAAACTAAATGAAAGGCGGTAAAAATATGAGAAAGAAATTAATTGCAGCAATGATGGCAGGAGTACTGAGTGCAGGAATGTTCAGCACAGGAGTTTTCGCAGCGGGTACAGACTTAAAAGGTGAAGTCAACACATTCATCGCAGCAAGCTTAAGCAATGCAATGGAAGAAATCCAGAAAGACTTCAATGAGACATATCCTGATGTTGAAATCCTCTACAATGCAGACAGCTCAGGCACATTACAGACACAGATCGAAGAAGGCGCACGCTGCGATATCTTCTTCTCAGCAGCTGACAAGCAGATGGACGCTCTGGTAGACGAAGATCTGGCTAAGAAAGATACGGTAGAAGATATCCTTGAGAACAAAGTCGTTCTGATCAAACCTAAGGATGGAGAAACAAAAGTTACAGGATTCGAGAACATCACAGATGCGGCCAACATCGCACTTGCAGGTGACAGCGTTCCTGTTGGACAGTATTCCAGAGAAATTTTCGACAATCTTGGAATTACAGATGAAGTAAATAAGATGGAAATCAATGAAGGTAAAAATGTATCTGAAGTTCTTGCTGCAGTAAGTGAAGGAAGTAATGAGATCGGTATCGTTTATGCTACAGATGCAGCTTCCGTTGCAGATAAAGTAGACGTTATCGCAGAAGCTCCGGCAGATGCACTGAAGACACCTGTTCTCTATCCGGTAGGCCTTATCGAAGACAAAGAGGCATCTGAAGATGATACAGCAGCTACAGAAGCATTCCTTGAGTACATCAAATCTGACGACGCTATGAAAGTATTCGAGAAATACGGATTCACAGCATACAAAGCAGATGATGCTTCCGAAACAGATGATAAAGATGCAGAAGCAACAGAAGAAGCAGATGACACAGAAACAAATGCTGAGACAGAGACAACAGAGGAAGCTAAATAAGAATGAGTGAATTTCTGGCAGAAATAAACTGGAGTCCCTTGTGGATTTCATTGAAAACAGGTTTCACAGCGACTGTGATCGCGTTCTTTCTGGGAATATTCTTTGCGAGACTGGTAATGAAGATGAAACCTTTTTCCAGAGGCATACTGGATGGTATTCTGACCATGCCTCTGGTACTTCCCCCGACAGTGGCCGGTTTCATTCTGCTTTTGCTGTTCAGTCTGAGACGTCCGTTCGGGGCATTTCTGCTGGATAATTTTGATATTAAGATCGTACAGACCTGGAAGGGCTGCGTGATCGCAGCATCTGTAATTGCGTTTCCACTGATGTACCGAAATGCACGCGCTGCATTTGAACAGGTGGATGTGAATTTAATCGCAGCAGGCAAGACACTTGGCATGAGTGACAGAAGAATCTTCTGGACAGTTGTCATGCCGACAGCAGGACCCGGAATCGCATCCGGTACAGTCCTTGCCTTTGCCAGAGCAATCGGAGAATACGGTGCTACATCCATGCTCGCAGGAAACATTCTTGGCAAGACCAGAACCGTTTCCGTTGCCATTGCTTCGGAGACTGCGGCAGGAAATTATGGCATGGCCGGTTTCTGGGTAGTTGTGATCTTGATCATTTCATTTGTGATCGTTGCGGCGATCAATATCGTTTCCGGTAAGGGAATGAAGATGGGCAGGTGGATGTAATGGCAGTCAGTGTGGATATTGAGAAGAAACTTCATGGCTTCACTCTGAAAGTAAAGCTGGAGAGTGATGGTTCTCCAATGGGGATCCTTGGAGCATCCGGAAGCGGAAAAAGTATGACTCTGCGCTGTATTGCAGGAATCCAGACACCGGACTCAGGAAGAATTGTTGTAAATGATAAAGTTCTTTTTGATTCAGAAAAGAAAATCAATCTTAAACCGCAGGAGAGGAAGGTCGGCTATCTTTTTCAGAACTATGCACTTTTTCCTACCATGACTGTAGAGAAGAATATCGCATGCGGATACAGAGGAGATAAGAAACATCTTAAGGCAAAAGTGGCAGATTACATAGAGCGCTATCAGCTTAACGGGCTGGAGAAACGTTATCCGGGACAGCTTTCCGGAGGTCAGCAGCAGCGTGTCGCACTGGCACGAATGATGATCGGAGAACCGGAAGTCATCCTTCTGGATGAACCGTTCTCAGCACTGGATGGATATCTGAAAGATATCATGCAGCGTGATATGCAGAACTTTCTTAATGAGTACACAGGTGATATGATTCTGGTCACTCACAGCCGCGATGAGGCTTACAAGTTCTGCGGACATCTGACAATTCTGGACAGCGGTCAGGCACTTACTACAGGAGAAACCAAGAAACTCTTTGAACGACCCGGTATTCTGCAGGCAGCCAAACTGACAGGGTGTAAAAATTTCTCAACTGTACAGAAAATGGGAAAACACAGTATTTATGCAGTGGACTGGGATTTGATGCTGCAGACCAAAGATGTGGTGCCGGATGATGTTACGCATGTGGGAATCCGCGGTCACTGGATGAAAGGTGCATCTGAAGGCGGAGAGAACCACATGGAAGTGGAAGTTATGGAATATATTGAAACGACCTTTGAACATCAGTATTTACTGAAGAACAAGAAAGGTGGAGACTGTCAGCCGGTCTGGTGGATGTGCCCCAAAGGAAATTTTGAGGAAGATCCGCATGCAAAAGTTCCGAAATATATTCATTTTCCGGAAGAGCATCTGATGCTGCTGAAAGAAGCGAAATAGAATATATAAGAAATAATAAAAAGCGTTGTATTTTCAACAGAGATTTCTGGTGAAGATATAACGCTTTTTTAACCGAATCAAGTAAGTCCCTGCGGAGCCAGTTATTCGGTGTAGAATCGCGTAGCCACGTAGCTGTAAGAGTCTGCCGGTTTGATCACGCAGATGGATGTTATCAAATTGTCTGAGAAATCTATGACGGATGATTTTTAGAATATTTTATGTAGTCCACAACCATCATCGCCAGTTTAAATGTTAATGCATCCTCAAATGCACGGATATCCAGTCCGAATTTTCTCTGCAGCTTCTCAAAGCGGTACACCAGAGTATTTCTGTGTACATAAAGCTGTCTGGAGGTCTCGGAGAGATTCAGGTTATTTTCAAAGAAGGTACGGATGGTGATCAGGGTTTCTTCGTCAATAGAATCCAGAGTTTCCTCTTTGAAGATCTCGTCGATAAACATTTCACATATGGAAACAGGAAGCTGGTAGATCAGTCTGCCGATTCCAAGCTGGTTATATCCGAATACATTTTTATCTGCGTAGAAAATCTTGCCTACTTCAAGGGCTGTATGTGCTTCCTTGTATGCGTCTGGAAGCCTGGAAATATCCTCTGCCAGATTACTGTATGCAACCCATGCGGAAGTCATTGCTTCTGTATTTAACATATCTACAAGCATATATGCAATTGATTCCAGATCCTCATAAGTTTCTGTAGACTGTAATTCTCTGATGATGATAATCCCTGTATCATCAATAGCTGTGATGAAATCTCTGGTACGGGCAGAGAAAATATTCCGGATCGTAGCGAGAGCGTTCTCATCCTTGGTCTGTTTGGTTTCCACAAGAAATACGGCACGCTGAACAGAAGTTGCAATGTGCAGTTTCTTGGCGCGGTTAAAGGCATCTACATCGGAATAACTACCAAGGAGAAGATTCTGCATAAAGGTATTCTTGTCGCTTTTCTCTGCATAGGCAGCCAGGAGACTCTGTACCTGGCATACGGCCAGCTCTCCGATGGTAGCAGTACTTTCTGCTTTTCCCCATACGATCAGAATATAGGAGATGGAATGGTTCTCCATGATCTTATACAGGCAGCAGCTTGTATTGGAAACACACAGGGCACTGCTTTGGCGAAATTCTTCCAGTTTTGATTCTGCAGGAAGTTTTTTATCGCAGGTAGAGAGAAAGATATGGTTATCAGAATCCAGCAGACAGAAATCAATCTGGCTGATATTCTTCCAGTCTGTCAGGCATTTCTGTAAAATCTGTTGTATTTTCATTAGGTCAATCCTTTCTTTTGGGGTATGAATCAGCTTATAGCAATCCTTGCAAATTGTCTGATCGAAGTAATCAGGCAGCCAATTCTATATTATAACATAAAAACCCGGGGAAAACTCCCCGGGTTTATTAAAGATTCCTGAAAATTAGTTGCAGATTGTAAGTTCTGTTTCTTTATCAAAGAAATGAGATTTTTCCATATCGAATGCGAATTTGATCGGATCACCGGTCTTAGCTGTTGTACGAGGATCAACTCGTGCTGTAACCTGAGTTCCGTTTACGTCGAAGTATAAGAATACTTCAGCTCCGAGAAGCTCGTAAACTTTAACTACGGATGTCATCGGTGCGCTTGGAGAAGCTTCGATGAACATCTGGGAATCATGGATATCTTCCGGACGGATACCGAGAACAACTGTTTTACCTACATAGCCGCCATCTTTAAGAGCTTTTGCTTTAGCAGCCGGGATAGCCAGTTCATGATCGCCAACTTTAGCGATAAGGTTGCCGCCTTTTTCGGAGATAACAGCGTCAAGGAAGTTCATCTGCGGAGATCCCATGAATCCTGCAACGAATAAGTTGCCTGGTTTCTGATACAGGTTCTGAGGTGTATCTACCTGCTGAACAACACCGTCTTTCATAACAACGATTCTGGTACCAAGAGTCATAGCCTCTGTCTGGTCATGTGTTACATAGATGATTGTAGCACCCAGTCTCTGGTGGATCTTGGAAATCTCGATACGCATCTGTACACGAAGTTTAGCATCCAGGTTGGAAAGAGGCTCATCCATAAGGAATACCTTAGGATTACGTACGATAGCACGTCCCATAGCAACACGCTGTCTCTGACCACCGGAAAGAGCCTTCGGTTTACGATCAAGAAGTTTCTCAAGGTCAAGGATTCTTGCAGCTTCACGAACTGCTTTATCAATCTGGTCTTTCGGAACTTTACGAAGTTTAAGTCCGAATGCCATGTTATCATATACTGTCATATGAGGATACAGAGCGTAGTTCTGGAATACCATTGCGATATCACGGTCTTTAGGCTCTACATCGTTCATAACTTTGTCACCAATCTTTAATGTACCGCCGGAAATTTCTTCCAGACCGGCAATCATACGAAGTGTAGTAGATTTACCACATCCTGAAGGTCCTACGAAAATGATGAATTCTTTATCTTCGATCTCCAGATTGAAATCTTTAACTGCCTGGAAACCATTTGGGTAAGTTTTGTTAATGTGCTGTAATGATAAGCTTGCCATGATTATTATTCCTCCAAAATTATTTCATATTGTTTTTGCTGATTGATTACTCGTTTTTTTCATCTGTAGACAGTATAGCGAAAAGGAGGGGGGATGGCTAGGGAAGAATCGTACAAAGATTTTTTTCGTTTCTTGTCATTCTGACGAAAAGCCGGAATCAGTATTCGGGGATTCCGTCAAACTGTCAAAAGGCATGAGAAAAACGCAGGACAAAATGACGAAATTCTGTCTGCGTTTTTCAAAATTGGAACTATAGCAGTCCTGGTAAACATAGTTCTTTTTACCACCTGTTACACAAAGTGTATACAAGATTATGGTTTGACTGAATCAAGTCAAAAATCTCTGACAATATGAAGGAACGGATGGGAGAATACGGATATCGGGCTAAAATTACAGGTGGATCAGAGAAAGCAAATCATCAGGAAGCATTTTGCGCAAATTCTGTGTTGACCAGTTCTGCATACGGTGTACGTTCCTTCAGTTCTCCTGCGTCTTCCAGGATATCCTGCAGCAGTTCAAATCCATCCTGCCCGAACACCAGATTTTCTTTCCAGGTATCCTGATCGTAATAACGTTTTACGATGGCTGTGATGGTATCCAGATCTGTTTCAGGGAACTGAGGCTCGATGATTTCTGCAATTTCTTCAGGAGTGTGGCTCTGGACAAAATCCATACCTTTTTGCAGAGCATCAGTAAATTTTTGCATGATATCAGGATTTTTTTCCATATAGCTGGTTCTGGCACTGTAGGAGGTGTATGGTACGTAGCCGGAGTCAACGCCCAGGGATGCCACAACATACCCGGCACCTTGCTTTTCAAGAGCAGTAGCAGACGGCTCAAATTCTACGGTGAAATCGGCTGAATCATCTCCGGTAAAGGCAGCAGCAGTAGCGCCGAAGTCAATGCTCTGGTCAATAGACAGATCTTTCTCAGGGTCAAGACCATTCTTTTTCAGGATATACTCAAATACCATTTCCGGCATGCCACCTTTGCGGCCGCCAAGAACTTTCCTGCCCTTCAGATCTTCCCATTTAAAATCCGGCATTTCTTCTCTTGCCACAAGGAAATTTCCGGCTCGCTGGGTAAGCTGCGCAAAATTCACAACAGGATCAGTAGCTCCTTCCTGATAGGCATAGATAGATGCTTCTGCTCCCATAAATCCGATATCTGCCTCACCGGAAATCAGAGCAGTCAGAACTTTATCCGCACCGAATCCAGTTATCAATGTCAGATCCAGACCTTCTTCCGAAAAATATCCCTCTTCGATTGCCACATACTGTGGCGCATAGAAGATTGAGTGTGCGACTTCATTCAACGTAACTTTCGTAAGTTTTTCCTCTCCCCCATCCTTCTCTGCAGCAAAAGCTGTCATCGGCAGCGCAGTCACCGCCAGAATAACTGCTGCCGCTAGTGAAATCCATTTTTTATTTTTCATGCAGATACTCCTTTTGAGACTTCTGCTGTTAGGATATTCCCTCAACTCAAAAATGGTGCATTTTTTCTTGATAATTCATTTATATATTTCTAAAAGTAAAATATAATTGACTTTTATACAAATAAATGATATCTTATAGTCATCAGGGAGGTGAAGCAAGCTTGCCAAAGAATATTGCTATCAAAGTAGCACGAGCACAAAAGGATATGACGCAGAAGGCATTGGCGGAGGCTGCCGGTATTTCGCGGCAGACTATGAATGCAATCGAAAAGGGTGAATACAATCCAACAATCAAGCTATGCCGAAGAATCTGCCGTATCTTGGATAAGAGTCTGGATGATTTATTTTGGGAGGATGACGAGGATGAAGAAAACGAAAAGTAATCTGGATGAATTACAGGAACTGAAACTTCTGAAGATTGAGCACAATGGATGCTGGCTGGCTTTCTGGGGATTGCTGGCTGTAATACTGACCCAGATAGCCATAGGAAATGACAGCAAACAGGATCTTTCCGGAGAATGGATCGTATTTATGTGCCTTGCTTTATATCTTACAGTAGGATGCATAAGAAACGGAATCTGGGACAGAAAGCTGAAACCAAATTTTAAGAACAATATCATGGCCAGTAGCATCGCCGCAGTTGTTATGGGGATTTTGTGGTTTATCATTTCTTATCGGAATTATCACAAACTCGTCGGTTCCATTGCAACTGGAGTTATTATGTTTTTTTCTATAGAGATTTTATGTTTCCTTGCATTAACGCTTACTTCTAAAATTTATAAAAAAAGACTGAAAAAGCTTGAAGATGATTCTGAGGATGAATGATGATACCTGGGGAAAAGCCAGAGGGGACTGTATTTGAGCCATCAAACACCGTCCCCCTTGGTCCTTGGTCAATGTATAAAAATGTCCTTGCCGAATATAATTTAAAACAAAGATGATTTCTGATTGACTTTCTTAGTTATATCAGTTATATTATCTTTAGTGATCAGATTGCAGAAACTTGAGAAGCCTGCGATCGGGGGAGGGTGCCGAGGCCCCTCTCCTTTTTCTTTATCTGGAACATTTTGCAGCGAGGTACATATGAGCAAACCGTTTATTACATATACCGCACAAGTTGAAAAACTGAAAAATGAAAAAAATCTAGTTATTACAGATGATGATTTTGCGGTAGAATCCCTGCAGAATATCAGTTACTATGCATTAATTGGCGGATACAAACATCCTTTTATTGATATTCATACCCGCAAATACATTAATGAAGCATGTTTTGAAGATATAGTTGCTCTTTATGAATTTGATGAAGAGTTACGTGGAATATTCTTTAAATATTTATGTCGCGTAGAAAGAAAAATGCGTTCGTCCATTTCTTATCACTTCTGTAAAAAACATGGAGAACGTCAAGAAGAATATCTCAACTCCAATAATTACGGCAATATTCCCAAAAATAAAAATGGAATTATCAAATTAATCAAAATGCTAGATATGATGGCGAACAAAAACAAGGATCACGAATATCTTGTTTACCAGCGTAACAAATATCATAATATTCCGTTATGGGTGATTATGAATACCCTTACTTTTGGTCAGATATCCAAAATGTTTGAATTTTTACCTCAAAATATGCAGGGAGCAATTTGTCAGGATTTTGGAGATGTCAAGAAAAATGAGATGATAAAATATTTAAAGGTATTAACGCTGTACCGAAATGTATGTGCTCATAACGAAAGATTGTTTTTCTATCACACATATATTGATATTCCAGATACATTGTTACATGAAAAATTAAGCATTTCTAAAAACGGTTCAAAATACATATATGGAAAAAATGACTTGTTTAGTGTAGTCATTACTTTTCGTTATCTACTTCCAAAGACCGATTTTTTACTGTTTAAAAAGCAACTATTGCATATTTTTGACCGATATGAAAAGCAGAATTCAAATTTGAAGTTGAATGATCTTTTTGAATATATGGGATTTCCTAGTAACTGGAAAGAAATAACAAAATTTCGCAAAATATAAGTGGAGATATTAGCAAAAATATTTCCACTTATATTTAAAGCTATTCTATTTTCTGCGATTTCTTCGTACTATTCAACCCATCCACCCAATTACACAAAATCACAATCGTCTCATAATTTACATTGATATATGTACGCCACCTTTGCGGCCGCCAAGGACTTTCCTGCCCTTCAGATCTTCCCATTTAAAATCCGGCATTTCTTCTCTTGCCACAAGGAAATTTCCGGCTCGCTGGGTAAGCTGCGCAAAATTCACAACAGGATCAGTAGCTCCTTCCTGATAGGCATAGATAGATGCTTCTGCTCCCATAAATCCGATATCCGCCTCGCCGGATATGACGGCAGTCATAGTTTTATCTGCCCCAAAGCCAGTTATAAGCGTCATATCAAGCCCCTCATCTTTAAAATATCCCTCTTCGATTGCCACATACTGCGGTGCATAAAAGATGGAATGGGCTACTTCATTTAAGGTAACTTTTGCAAGCTTCGCCTCATCTTTCTTTGCAGCAAACACTCCCAGAGGCAGTGCAGTCACCGCCAGAACGACTGCTGTCGCCAGTGTGATCCATTTTTTATTTTTCATGCAGATACTCCTTTAACAACCGTAGCAAGAATTCCCTCACCTCTATAGGTGATGGGATGAATTGCACATTCGAGCATGTCTGCTCAAATTCATAAAAAATCACAAAAACACTTGTTCTGATACAATAAATATATTATAATAGAAAAAAAGAACAATATGCTCTTGAAAATTGGACGGTCGAAATAAGCAATAAGTGAGTGTACATAATAATTCTCATTCTGTGTTGTTAGCCGATCATGGTTATGAAATATAGCAGAAAGATGCTGGACGATAAAATGTTAGAGAGAGCAAAAGAAATCTTTGAAATATAGCACCTGCTGGAACAATCCATTAGTATATAGAAAGTCAGGGTGAGAAAGATAAACCGGGCAGTAAAAATAAGGATTTATCCCAATAAAGAACAGATAACCCAGATAGAGAAGACAATCGGCTGCAGTCGTTTTCTTTATAACCGGATGCTTGCGGATAAGATCCGTTATTATCAGGAAGAAAAAAAGATGCTGAAAAATACGCCGGCCGGATATAAAAAAGAATATCCATGGCTGAAAGAGGTAGATTCTCTTGCGCTGGCGAATGTACAGTTAAATCTGGAAGGGGCTTTCCGGAAATTTTTCCAGAAACCGGGAGTGGGCTTTCCGCATTATAAATCAAAAAAGCACTTGCGGAAATCTTATACAACAAATATGGTAAATGGGAATATCTGTCTGCAAGGCAGGTTCCTGAAACTGCCAAAGATGCAGCCGATAAAAATAAAACTCCACCGTATGATCCCAGAGGGATGGAAACTGAAAGCGGTGACTGTGAGCAGGGAACCGTCGGGGAAATATTTTGCCAGCCTGCTGTTCGACTGTGAAAACCAAACAGCGGAGAAAAGACAGGCGGAAAAATTCCTGGGGATTGATTTTGCCATGCATGGAATGTGTGTATTTTCCACCGGTGAAAGGGCCGGATATCCCATGTTTTACCGGAATGCGGAGAAAAAACTCGCCCGGGAACAGAGAAAGCTTTCCAGATGTGAAAAGGGCAGCCGTAACTATCAGAAACAGAAGAAAAAGGTTG